>JAFIEN010000058.1 GCA_020832515.1 Rubellimicrobium sp.
TCAACACAGTCCTTCAGACCGCGCTGAGCTATACCGAGCGCGCACCGGCCGCCGTGGCCGAGCTTTTTTCCTTCATGGGCGAAGATGCCGAGGTCGCGGTCTTCAACTCGATCCGCTCGGTCGAGATTTCGGGCTACCTGCGGCAGGCGGCGGGACAGGCGGGTGGGCTGATGCAGGGCTCGGTCCTGGTGATCCTGTTCGTGGGCTTCCTCTTCGCCGAACGGGTCTGGTTCACGGTCAAGTTGACGAATTTCGTCGGCGACGCCCAGAATGCGGCCCGGATCGAAGGGATCGTGGGCTCGATCATGCATCGCGTGAACCGCTACCTTCTGGTCAAGACGCTGGTCAGCTTCGCGACAGGCGTGCTGGTCTGGGCGGTGGCGACGGGTTTCGGTCTCGATCTGGCGGTGGCGCTGGGGCTTCTGACCTTCATCCTGAACTATATTCCGGCCGTCGGCTCGATCATCGCGACCTTCCTTGTGGCGCTCGTGGCCTTTGTCCAGCTTGGCGATCCGGGGGCTACCCTGATCATCTTCGTCGCGGTCGGGGCGATCCAGTTTCTCAACGGCAATGTGATCGACCCCTTGCTGATGGGACGCGCGCTCAGGATGTCGTCCTTCGGGATCATCATCAGCCTTGCTTTCTGGGGGGCGATCTGGGGCATCCCGGGCATGTTCCTGTCGGTGCCGATCATGGTGGGCTTGATGATCGTCTGCTCCGAAATCCCGCCCCTGCGCCCGATTGCGATCCTGCTGTCGCGTGAAGGGCTGGCCGAGGCCGAGTTTCAGCCCAAAGACCGCACGCCCGCGTCCTGAGTTCGCAAAGCCGGGTCTGACCGGTCCCTGGACCGCGCCAGGCTGCGCCGCGACGTCCGACCGGTCGTCCGGCCATTCCCCATGCGGCGGGCGTCGTCTCTACCTTCGCTTTGGCCGAAATACTCCGGGGGGAGGCCGAAGGCCGGGGGGCAGCGCCCCCCCCCAGCGCCCCTTCAGGTCTTTCCCCGGCTCGGGGCCCGAGCGGGACTCGGCCAGCCCGTCAGCCTGGCTTTGCCGGATTAACCCTTTGTTCATCAGTCATTTACTCCGAATTAAGGCTCTTCGTGGTTAAGAAGGGATGACCAGGGCGTGGGTGGGACCGCACTTTGGAGCCCACGATGATCCATCCCGATCCAGACGCGTTCCGGCCTACGACTTTCCTGCCCTCTCACCCCGGCCTCTATGCACGACGCGGCAAGCGCGTGCTCGACCTCGGGCTTGCGCTGGCCGTCATGCCGCTGGTCGCGCCGGCGATCCTGCTTCTGTGGCTGGCGGTGCGCCTAGACGGCGGACCCGGGCTTTTCGCGCATGTCAGGGTCGGGCGGCATGGCCGGTCCTTCCGGTGCTGGAAGATCCGCACCATGGCTCCCGACGCCGACCGGCGCCTTGCAGCGCTGCTGGAAGGCGATCCGACGGCGGCGCTGGAATGGGCGCGGACCTTCAAGCTCAAGCGCGATCCACGCGTGACGTGGATCGGCACGGCACTCCGACGCACCAGCCTCGATGAGCTGCCGCAGATATGGAACGTCCTGCGAGGCGAGATGTCGCTCGTCGGTCCGCGACCGGTCACGGCGGGGGAACTGGCCCTTTACGGCGCCGATCAGGCCACCTACCTTTCGTTGCGCCCCGGTGTCACGGGTCTGTGGCAATTGCGCGGGCGGCGGGATGGCGATTACGCCCGCCGCGTGGGCCTTGACCGCAGCTATGGGCAGGGGCTGTGTCTCTGGCTTGACCTGCGGCTTATCGCGGCGACAGGGCTTGTCCTGCTGCGCCCGACGGGAAGCTGAGGTCATCGGCCGCACCGCCCGACATCTCGAGCAGCCGCCCGATCAGCCGCGCGGCGCTGGCCTGCCAGGTGTGGCCGGCGGCCTGTGCGAGGCCCAGGCCGATGCGGGCCGCGCGTTCGGCGGGGGCAATGGCGGCCAGCAAGGCAATGCCCCGGGCAATGTCGGCAGTGTCTTCGGGGTCGCACCAAAGCGGTGCCTCGCCCAGGATCTCGGGCAGTGGCGCGCGGCGTGAGGCGAGGACCGGCACGCCCAATGCCATCGCCTCGAGCGGGGGGATGCCGAAGCCTTCGTGCAGCGACACGAAGACGAACCCCGCCGCCCCTTCATACAGCGCCCGCAGACCCGCATCGCTGACCCGGCCGGCGGCGATGACGCGTCCGCCCGCGGCAGGCGATGCGGACGTGACACCGGGCGCCGGACCGCCTGCGATGACCAGTGGTGGGGCTGTGGGCAGCATTGCATGGGCGGCGACAAGGCGGGCGATGTTCTTGTTGGGGCTGAGGTTTCCAACGGCCAGCAGATACCCCCCGCGGGTCAGGCCCAAGGCCGCCGGCACGTCGGGATCCGGTGAAAGCCGCAGGATGTGATCCGCGCCGTTCGGCACGATGCCGAAGCGTTCAACCGCAACAGCCAGCCGCGCCGACAGCGCGCGTGCGGCATGTTCGCTGACTGTCACGATTTCCGCCGCCCGCCGGGCCAGCCGGGGGCGCAGCATTCCGTGCCAAAGCCGATAGCGACAAGCGAAAGCTTCGGGCATGTCCCACAGATGCGTGTCGTGAAAGGCGATCACCTGCCTGGGGTGCAGCAGCGGCCCCGAATTCCCCAGTGACAGGAGCACGCCCCCCCGCGTGGCCGACAGAAGTGCGCCCTGCTCCCAGAGATGCCCGCGTCCCCCGCGCAGGGGGCTCGGGCGGATCGCGCGCCAGTCCGGCAGGGGCCCCGTCCGGTCCAGCGCAAGGTCGGCGGGATGGAAGGCCGTCACCGGCCCCAGCGCCCGGGCAAGTCCCGCGTCATCGGCCAGCCGGGCGTCGAGCGCACTGACCAGTTCTCGCGCATAGCGCTGCACGCCGGACAGCGGCTGGGTCAGGAACCGGGCATTGATGAACAAGGTCATGCGGCCATCTCGAGCGGTGTTGCGTAGAGTTCGGTCGTCCGCGGCCCCAACGCGGCCAGCGACCAATCCGCCAGATCCGTCTCGCGCGCGCCGCGCGCCAGCCTCGCGCGCATGTCGGGCGCATTCAGCAATGCGCACAACATGGTGCAGGCGGCCAGGGGATCGCCCGGCGGCGCGATCAGCCCGTTCTCGCCGTGCCGCAGGACCTCGCCCAGCGCGGGCAGGTCGCATGCCACGACCGGCACACCAGCGGCCAGCGATTGCACGACGATCCTGGGCAGGCCTTCGCGGATCGAGGCCAGCACCGTGACATCGGCCAGCGCGAAAAGCGCCTCGGGGTCGTTCCGATGCCCTGTCAGGATCACGCGGTCGGTCAGATCGAGGTCGGTGACGGCGGCACGGATGGCGGCTTCCGCGGGCCCCGCCCCGGCAAGGATCAGGCGCAGCCCGGGCGGATGGTCCGCACGCTCCGCGAATGCCCGCAGGAAGGCAAGATGCTGCTTGCGCCCCTCGAAGGCCGCCATCATCAGCGCCACGGGCGGCCTGGCCCCCTCGCCGACCCCCAGAAGCGCGCGCCAGTCCGGGGGCGGGAGCGCCTGCCGGAACCGTTCGAGCGGCATGCCCGACCGGATGGTGACGATCTGCTCCGGCCGGGCGAGACCGGCTGCAAGATAGGCGCGCGCGGCCGCGTCCGAGACGGCGATGAACCGGTCTGTCCGGCGCGCGGCAAGGCCTTCGGCGGCCAGATAGAGCGCCCGCCGCCAGCGCTTCACCCCGTCGAAGGGAACGATATGGATGCCATGCACGACCATGGCCCCCGGCACCGCATCCGCGGCCAGCCGGCCCAGCACGCCGGCCTTGCTTTGATGCGTGTGGATCACATCGGGGCACAGGTGACGATAGGCGGCCCGCAACTGGCGGATCGCGCGGGCGTCGGCCGATGGGCTGAGCGGATGGACAAGGTCAGGACAAGGCAGCACCTCGACCCCGGGGATCGGGTGCGCCTGCCACCAGGGATCGACCTCGGCCCCGTGCAGCAACGTGACCCTGTGGCCGGCCTGCGCCTGCCAGCGGCAGGTCTCGACCGTGTTCTCTTCCGATCCTGCGCGCAACAGACGCGTCAGCACATGAACGATCCGCATCCTTGGTCCAACTCCATGCATCGCCCCGGCCCCCGGCCGGGATCCCTTCGGGACCCCCGCCCGCCCATTCGGCTGGCGTTAAGCCCGCGTTAACCCTGACCTGAAAGAGTTAAGAAACTGCAAGCGTCCGAGAGGATCCGGTGTGATGGGGATCGTCTATATCCATGTCCCGAAATGCGGCGGTTCAAGCTTCGGCGCGGCCCTGCGGCTGCGCTTTGCGGCCAGTCAGGCGACCATCCCGCTTGATCTGGGCCCCGCCGTGGTGGCGGGCGACCGGGACAGGTCGATCGAGGCCGATCACGCGCTGCGCGTAGACGAATTGTCCCGGCTCCTGGATCGGGGCACGGCCTGTATCGCGGGGCATGTGCGCTATGATGCTGCGGTCCATGCCGGTCCGGGGCGCGACCATGCCTGGGTGACGCTGCTGCGCGATCCGGTCGAGCGTTTCGTGTCGCATTACCTGTATCTGCAGCGCCGCCATCCCGAACCGGACCGCCCCGCGACGCTCGAGGCCTTTCTCGAGACCCCGGACGCGCTGCGCCTGTCGTCGCAATACCTGTTCTACTTCGCCGGAACGACCCAGCACCGCACCGATGATGCCGCGGCCGCGATCCGCCGGGCCTGCTCTGCGCTTGCAGCCTTCGATCTGGTCGGCGATCTGGCCCGCCCCCGCCCCTTCCTGCGCGATCTGGCGCGGCTGGCGGGCGTGCCCGCCCTGCCGTGGCTGCCGCGCAACCGTGCGCCCCGGCAGACCACCGTGCCGCCTGCGCTGCGCCCGCGGATCGAGGCACTCTGCGCGGCCGATCTTGAAATCCACGCCGCAGCGCTTGGGCTGGGCCGCGCGGCATGATCCGCCTCCTCTCGCCTGCCAGCCTCGTGATCGTCTGCTGGGCGATGACCATTCTTCTGGCGGCATGGGCGCTGAGCGATGTCGGGCGGTTCGACCTGGTGCCGCTGCTGATGCAGCGCGAAGAGATCGACGGATCGGTCTTCGGCCCGCTGGGTGCCCTCTGGATCGCGACGGCGCTGATGGCCTATTTCGCGGGCGATCTGGCCGGACGCCGGGCCGCCCCGCCCTTGCGCCGCCGCCGTGTCTCGGGCGTGCCGCTTGAACGGGCGGCGCGGCTGACATTCCTTGCCCATGTGGCGATCCTTTTCGTGACGCTGGGCTGGGTCGCGCTGACGGTGGCGCAAATGGGCGGCCTGCGGACATTCGTCTATCTGGCCGAATCCGAGAATCGGGCTTTGCGCAGCGCGCTTCTGGACAACAAGCTTTTTGTGGGCATGCGGCTGTTCTATGCGGCGCTGCCGGCCACGGGCTGTCTGGCGGCGGGGCTTCTGGCCGCTGGCCGGGGAGGGCAGCTGTCGCGGCAGGGGCGCCTGATGTGCCGGATCGTCGTGGCGACCGCCCTTGTGGCGCTGCTGGCCCTGCCGGTGGTGATGAGCCAGCGGCTGCTTCTGTTGCAGTTCCTCGTGTCGGCCTGGATCCTGACCTGCATCATCCGGGGGCGGATCGCGGGGCTTGGGAAGGCCGCCGTTGCTGCGGGGCTTTTCCTTGCCGTCTGGATCCTGCGCGAGGCGGTGACCAATCCCACGCTCGACCGGCCCGCGGCCGAGATCGGCCTGCAGAAGCTTCTGTTCTATTTCGTCAATGACCTTTGGAACAGCTTCGCGCCCATCGAAGCCGATCTCGGGCGGACCTGGGGCGTGCTCAGCCTCAACGGCCTGTTGTTCCTGACCTTCACCGATGGCCCCGTGACCAGCATGATGTCCGCCCGGCTGGCCGCGACCGAGGCCTATCGCGGCGGCGGCGAATTCTCGATGCTGACCGCGCCCTTCGTCGATTTCGGTCCGTTGGGCGGGGCGCTGTTCATCGCCGGCGCCGCTTTCGTGTTTCGACTGATCTGGCAGCGCGCCCGGGTCGATCTGGGGTGGGCGGCGATCCATGCCCAGATCGGGGCGGCGCTGCTCTTTTCCTCGCACAGCTTTTACGTCACGCACCAGAATTGCCTGTTCTCGATCCTGCTGATCGTGGTGATCCTGCGCGCGGCGCGGCGCGGCCCCATCGCGCAAAGGATGCCGCCCCACCTGCCCCTCGCCCCCCAGGTGCACCCCCCTGTGCACCCGCCAGTGCGCCTCTTGCCGATGCCGGGGCGCATGGCGCGACCTGATCCGGGCCTGATCGGGGTCGAGCATGCCGCCTAGGCTGGCCGGTCTTCAGATGCTGCGGGCGCTGGCCGCCGTCATGGTTCTTGTCGGCCATGTGCTGGCCGAGAGCGCACATTACGCCGGTTGGCCTGCGGGGTTCGACCGGCTGCCCTGGACACGGGGGGTGGATGTCTTCTTCGTCATCTCGGGCTTTATCGTGACGCTGTCCGCCGCCCGGTTCCACGGTCGGCCCGGGGCCTTTCTTGCGCGCCGGATCCTGCGGGTGGTGCCGCTCTACTGGCTGTTCACGACGCTGATGGTCGCCGTGGTCGTGGTCCTGCCGCAGGGCGCCAAGGACACCGGGTTCGAGCCGGGGCAGATCGTCGCCTCCTATCTCTTTCTGCCCTGGGCGCGCGAGGACGGCCGGATTGCGCCGGTCCTGTCGCTGGGCTGGACGCTGAATTACGAGATATTCTTCTATGCGCTGTTCGCGCTTGCACTGGCGATGCGGCGGCCGCTGGCCGGGGCTGCGCTTGGGATCGGGGCACTGGTCGCGGCCGGGCTGGCGTTTGGCCCGACAGGGGCTGCGGCGCTGTTCTGGACCTCGCCCCTGATGCTCGAGTTCCTGTTCGGCATGGCGCTGGCGCGACTCTGGCAGGCGGGGATCGTCCGGCCCGATCTGCGCCTGGCCTGCCTGGCGATGCTGCTCGGGCTGGCGGGGCTGGTGCTGTTGCATGGCTCCGGCCTGCCGCGCGTTCTGGCCGCAGGCATACCGGCCACGGTGATCGTGGCGGGCGGAACGCTGCTCTGTCCGTCGCGGCCGATGCCGTTCCAGCTTCTGGGGGATGCCAGCTACGCGCTCTACCTCTCGCACCGGTTCGTTCTGCGGGGCATGACGCTTGTGCTTTTGCCGCTTCTGCCGGCGGTGCCCCTCTGGACTTCGGCCTTCGTGGTGGCGACCTCGGCGCTGGCTCTTGTCACCTCGGTCCTCGTGTGGCGGTATGTCGAGCGGCCGATGCTTGCCGTGCTCGACATGCCGCGGCGGCCGGTGGCTGCATGAGCACATCGGCCATCTCGACCTGGGCCTGGTCGGCAGTGCTGCAATGGGCGCGCCTCGGGATCGGGGCTGCCGTCTTTCTGATCGCGGCGCGGTTTCTGGGCCTGGCCGAGATCGGCGCCTTCGCCGTTGCCTTCGCGCCGGTCCGGCTGGCGCAGATGGTGCATCGTGCAGGCATCGCCGATGCCACCGTCGTGGCCGGCACGGACGAGGCGCGACGGTCCGCACTCTTCGCGCTGTCCGTGCTGCTGGGCGTGCTGCTGACGCTTGGCGTTCTGGCCCTTGCCGGATGGATCGGCGGCGAGACGGGGCGGTTGATGCGCGCACTCTCGCCCTTGCCGTTGGTGACGGGACTTTCGGCCCCGGCCGAGGGCCTGCTCAGACAGGCGCTGCAGATCCGTGCACTTGCCTTGCGCACACTGGTGGCGCAGGGGGGCGCGGCGCTCCTGACGCTTGCCGCGCTGGGGTTGGGCTGGGGGGCGATGGCGCTGGTCCTCTTTGCGGTGGTGGCGGCGGCGGTCACGGGGGCGCTGTCGGTGGCGATGGCAGGCTGGCGGCCGCAGGTCCGGCCCGATGCCGTGGCCATGCGCGGCGAGGCGGCGTTTGTCGCGCGGCTGTCCATGCGCGAGCTTGCGGCGGGCGCGCCTGCCGCCGTCATGCAGGTCGCGGTCGCTGCGGTCTGGGGCCTGCCGGTTGCGGGCGCCTTCCAGATCGCGACCCGGATGATCACGCTGGTCGATACGCTGGCGCTGGCACCACTGCGCTACATCGCCTTGCCACGGTTTTCGCGCGGCCTGCCAGAGGCAAGGTCCGCCGCCATCGCCGAGACGCTGGGTCAGGCCGCGCGGCTGGCCTTCTGGCTTTATCCCGGCGCGGCGCTTTCGGCATCCGAGATCGCGGTCCTTGCGGTGGGGCCGGCACATGGCGGAGCGGTCGCGCCACTTTTCGCCGCGCTCTGTCTGTCGGGGATGGTCGCGGCGCTGGCCATGCCGCTCAATCAGGGGCTGACGGCGGCGGGCCATGCGGCGTTGACCCTGCGGCGGACGCTCTGGGCCCTTGTCGTGTCGCTGGGGCTGGCGCTGCCCCTGCTGCCCGTCTCGGTGCTGGCGGGGACCATGGCGCTGGCGCTTGGGGGGGCGGTCGTGCTGGTGCCCTATGCCGCGCTGGCCGTGCCGCGTCTGGGCCTGAGCCGGGCCTCGGTCGCCTTGGCCATCGGCCCGGCAGCGATTGCCGGAGGGGCGATGGCGGTGGTGCTGTGGCTGGCGGCGGAGCAGTTTGCCGGTCTTGGTCCGGCGCTCGCGCTTGGTGGAAAGCTGGCGCTGGGCAGCGCGGTCTTTGCGGGGGGGCTTGCCCTGACAAGCGGGCTTGCCGGGCGACGGTCACTGGCGCCGCTGGCATGAGGCGGGCCGTCCTTCTGACCGGGCATTTCCCGGTCCAGAAGCGGCGTGGCAGCCTGCACTGGCTGTCCGAGGGGCTGCGGGCGAAGGGTCTGCACGTGACCCATGCGACGCTGGGTTACAGCTGGCTGTCCGTCCTGCGCGGCGACAAGCGGCTGACGGTGCTCGATGAGCGGCCAAGGCAGGGGCTGCACCGGCTTGGGCCGGGCCACGACGCGCTGTTTCACTATTCGCCCCTGCATCCCTTTTCGATCGGCCGGGTGGCGGCCGACCGATGGCTGCGCCCGCTGGGCGGGCAGTTCGTCGCCTGGTGGATGCCGCGCCTGCGACAGGTGCTGGAAGGTGCCGATCTGATCGTCGTCGAAAGCGGCCCGCAGGTTCTGCTGGCCCCGGCCATTCGGGCCGCAGCGCCGAACGCGCGGCTGATCTACCGGGTGAATGACGATCTGCGGCTGATGCGCCTGCCCCTCTGGCTGGCCGAGGCCGAGACCGCGGTGCAGCACGCCTTCGACCGTATCAGCACCGCCAGCCCCGAACTGGCCCGGCGCTTCGCGCACACCCGTGTGACGCTCGATGGGATGGGCGTTCCGCGCCCACCCCTTGCGCGGCCCCGCCCCCATCCGTTCCCGCCCCGCGCCCGGATCGAGGCGGTCTGCGCCGGCACCACGCAGATCGACCTGCCGGCCCTTGTCCGCATCGCGCGCGCACAGCCGCATTGGCGGCTGCATGTGCTGGGCCGCCTCTCGGGGCGGGCGGGCCGCGCCCGCGCGCTCCCGGCGAACCTGATCCTGCATGGCGAGCAGGATTTCGACCGGACAATTGGCCATGTGGCCCATGCCGATCTTGGCCTCGCGCCCTATCGCGATGTGCCGGGGATCGACTATCAGCGATGGTCGAGCAACCGGATGCTTCTGTATCGGCATTTCGGCCTGCCCATTCTGGGGCCGGACCGGCTGTGCCATCCTGATCTGCCCGCCATCATCGGCTATTGCGACCCGCAGGTCTGGACGCGTTGCGAAACCATGCCGCGCCGCCCCGAAGCCGTACCCGACTGGTCGGAGCTGACCGATCGGATCCTGAACGATGGTTCGGGACAACGGGGCAGGGCGCCCGCGAAAGACCCGATCCCCGTCGCGCCCGCCTGCGCCTAGAACGGCGTGACCGACCCGCCCCCGCTTGCCTCGACCCCGCCCGAGACCGAGACATGGCCGCGGGTAAAGACGCTGCCGCCATTGGCCTCGATGGCAAGGTTCACGGCACTTCCGTCGGCATCGGCGAAGGTGTCCTGCAACCACATCTTCGCGGAATTCGAGCATTTGAAGGCTGTCGAGCTTCCGTCGATATCGCGCGCGGTGACCCGGCTGCCTGCCAGCCATGTCTCGGTCGTCTGGATGCAATGGACCTCGGTGCCGTTGCGCGACCAGCCGAAGTCTCCGTCCAGCACGATGGCCCGCACGCCGTTATGCGTCGTGAACCCGTTGCAGGACGTGGCCACGCCCCATCCGTTCGCAACCCCCCGGCAGCCTTCGAGAAGCACGTGAAGCCCCGCCACGCCGTCTTCGTGGAAGTTCCAGCCGTCCTTCGCCCCGCCCGAGGCATCGCTGCCCAAAAAGGCGCAAAGCCCGTTCGTGCGGCGGATCCGCACCGCATCGAGCGGTGCCCCGGCATTCGAAGGCGAGGAGTAGCGGAAGCTGCAATTCACCCCGACGATGTTGCGCGTGGCGACCGGATCGCAATGCAGCGCGCCGGTGATGCCGCCTTCGCAATGGATGTTCTCGAGGTAGAGATCGCCCGTGTGGGTCATGAACCGGGCCCCGTGGAAGTTCCGGATCACCGCGATATCGGCCGGATCGGGGATCTTGCCGATATTGACATGGACGGTCGAGCCGGCCGTGCACCAACTGTCGGACGTGGCCGCGCAAGCGACCGGATCGGCGACGCGAAGCAATTCGACATAGAGCCCGTGTTCGGTCGTCTGATCGGTCCGGAACACCCGGTTGGTCGAGCTTGTCGCAGCCGAATATGTGCCGCCCTGGCTGGTCCAGGTCAGCGCGAACGGGCCGGTGCGATAGTGCACCGGACCGTCCCAGCCGATGATCGCGACCGGCTGCGCGGGTTCGTCCTGGCCGTTCCGGGTGAAGGCCGATTCGCTGTACTGCCCGGCCCTGACCAGCACGCGGTAGGCCGCCCCGGTCGCGTTGCCCGCGACAAAGGCGGAATGCAGCGTCCGCTTGGCAGCCGAGAAATCGCCATCCCCGGCACCAAGGCCCGAGTTGGCATCGTTGCCGGTTGCCCCGTCCACATGGAAGGCCGGCCCCGACCAGATCGCGGCCGAGACCAGCGCGCGCGGCACCAGACGCGCGGTGCGCCCACCCGGACCCTGGCCGGGCGCGACAGGATGCAGGCTCGTGTTCCAGTCGAAACCGGCGGGCAGGGGCAGGTCTCGCTCGGCCGGGGTCGGAAAGGTCGGGCCGACGCCCAGACCCAGCATCAATACAGCCCCAGGATGCCCGTGGCGGTCGTGCCGGTGGCCAGCACCCGCCGGATGCGGAAGGGATGGATCATCCCCGGCCCCAGCGCCGGCAGCGTCAGTGTCATGCCGTCCTGCATCACCGCCGCCACGTTGCCGCCACCGGCGACCATGATCGCGCGGGGCATGACGGCCAGATCCGTCGTGTCCGAGGGGCTGATGGCGAAACCGCCGGCGACGGGATCGGTGAGGGTGCGGGCATGGCTCGCGAAAGGATCGTTGGTCGGCATGATGACTCCTCGGAGGTTTCCGAGGCGAACCATCCCGTATCCGGGGTTAACGCCCCCAAAGCGGACCGCGCGCAAGGCATCCCAGCCGCGCAACGGTTGTCGCGAGGACCTGGTCACCGGTCGGGGTCGACCATGAAGGCAGCAAGACCGAGAGACACAAGACCCGCCCCCGCCGCCAGCAAGGTGAACGGACGGAGGAGGCGGGTCGGTGTCGGGGGTCGCCCGTGGCGCGGCCCCTATTGATCCATGTAGACGTGTTTTTCGGCTTTCGCGCCGGGATGGGTGACCGCCCCCCAGCGCGCGCCGCCGACCATCCGGGCGAATTTCCACACCGCGCCGGTTGCGTATTGCGTGGGCCTCGGCCCGGCCCATGCGGCCTTCCGCGTGGCCAGTTCCTCGTCCGACAGGGCGACCGACAATTCGCCCGTCACCGCGTTGATCGTGATCATGTCGCCGTTTTGCAAAAGCGCGATAGGGCCGCCATGCGCGGCCTCGGGCCCGACATGGCCGACACAGAAGCCGCGCGTCGCGCCCGAAAACCGCCCGTCGGTGATGAGCGCGACCTTCTTGCCCATCGCCTGACCGCTGATCGCCGCGGTCGTCGCCAGCATCTCGCGCATGCCCGGGCCACCGGCGGGGCCTTCGTTGCGGATCACGATGACCTCGCCCGCATTGTAATCGCGCGCCTTGACGGCGGCGAAGGCATCTTCCTCGCATTCGAAGACGCGGGCCGGGCCGGTGAAGACCTGTTCCTCGGGTGTCATGCCGGCCACCTTCACGATGGCCCCGTCCGGGGCAAGATTGCCCTTCAGCCCCACGACCCCGCCCGTCGCCGTGATCGGCGTGGCGATGGGGTGGATCACCCGCCCGTCAGCCTCGCCCGTGATCGTCTCAAGCTCTTCGCCCAGCGTGCGGCCGCTGGCGGTGATGCAGTCAAGGTGCAAGAGCCCCGCTTTGGCCAGTTCCTTCAGGACCACCGGCACGCCGCCCGCCTCGAACATGTCCTTGGCCACATATTCGCCGCCGGGACGCAGGTTCACGAAATAGGGCGTGTCGCGCATGATGTCGGCTACGTCGAACAGGTCGAAGTCGATCCCGGCCTCGTTCGCGATAGCGGGCAGGTGCAGCGCGGCATTGGTGCTGCCGCCGGTGCAGGCCACCACGCGGGCCGCGTTCTGCAGGCTTTTCAGCGTCACCACATCGCGGGCGCGGATATTCTTTTCGATCAGGTTCATCACCGCCTCGCCCGAGGCAGCACAGAACTGGTCGCGGCTTTCATAGGGCGCGGGCGCACCCGAGGAGTTGAGGAGGGCCAGCCCGATCGCCTCGGATACACAGGCCATGGTGTTGGCGGTGTATTGCGCGCCGCAGGCCCCCGAGCTGGGACAGGCGACCCGTTCCAGCACCGCAAGCGCCTCGTCCGACAGGGTGCCCGCCTGATGCTGACCCACCGCCTCGAACACGTCCTGGACGGTGACATCCTTGCCATCGAGCCGCCCCGGCAGGATCGACCCGCCATAGATGAAGACCGAGGGCACGTTCAGACGCACCATCGCCATCATCATCCCCGGCAGGCTCTTGTCGCAGCCCGCCAGCCCCACCAGCGCGTCATAGCAATGGCCGCGCATCGTCAGTTCCACCGTATCGGCGATCGCGTCCCGGCTGGCGAGCGAGGAGCGCATCCCCTCGTGCCCCATGGCGATGCCGTCGGTCACTGTGATCGTGGTGAATTCGCGCGGCGTGCCGCCCTGTGCCTTGACCCCGACCTTCACCGACTGCGCCTGCCGGTTCAGCGCGATGTTGCAGGGCGCGGCCTCGTTCCAGCAGGTCGCGACGCCGACCCAGGGCTGGGCGATCTCTTCCTCGGTCAGGCCCATGGCGTAGAAATAGCTGCGATGGGGCGCGCGGGCAGGACCATCGGTCACATGGCGGCTGGGCAGGCGGGACTTGTCGAAACGCGGACTCATCTGGCTCGGACTCCTTGAGTGTTGTGGGTTTCGGCTTAGCCCGGCAGCGATACGTTTGAAAGAGCGGAACATGCCCGGGCCGGTGCAAGGCCCCCCGCGATACCGCGCCGCAAGCCGCGCGCCCCGAAACGACCGTGGCAAAAGGCACTGCACCTTTCCCGCTCCAATCCGGCGTCTTGCCGGACCCGCGCAGGGATGCACAACGCCAGTTCGGAGGCCGCCCCGCGAGGCGCGGGGGATTGCCGGGTGGGGAAGGGGGGAAGGATCGCACCGAATGCGGTCTTGCGCAAAGTCGGGGTCAGCGATGCAACGGTGCAGCCCGGTGGCAATCCATGGCTGCACGCAATTTTCCAAACAAATCAAGCAAAGTGGGCCTTGCGGACGATCTGCACCATCCGCAAGGCCCTGTTTCAAAGGCGGGGCCCTGTCAGATCAGGAAATCCGACACCGGCCGTCCTGCGGCTTCGGCTTCGGTGATCCAGCCGGGCTTGCGCCCGCGTCCGCTCCAGGTCTGGTCCGGATTGGCCGGGTTGCGATACTTCGGCGGAGATTTCGCCTTGTTGCGGCGGGCAGCTGCCGTCGATGCGCCCGTCAGTTCGGAAAGGGAGAAACCATGCGCAGCGGCCGCCTTTTCCGCAGCCGCAAGAGCGGCGCGGCGTTCGCGTTCCGCCACTGTCGACAATGCCTTGTCCACATCCTTGCGCAGTTTTTCGAGATCCGAACGCGACATTGCGTCGAGGTCGAGTGTCATTTCTTCTTTACTCCGGTTCGTGCTTGAAGAGCGAAAAAACCATATCATCGCTATGATTGGCATTCTCGCGCCAAACTCTGGCAGTGTAAATGGTCGGTGAACAAAGGTGCACCTTTGCATCCAAAGTCCGCCGATTGCGGCTGTGGCATACCGTCAGGATGTTTCCCGGATGGTCCAGTCTAGGCGGCGACGACGGCTGTCGGATCGGCAAGGGCCGCAATGTCGGACATCAGCCGATTGAGCTCGAAGTCCTTGGGCGTATAGACCCGCGCGACCCCGAGATTGCAAAGGCGGACCGCATCCTCGTCCGGGATGATGCCGCCGACAACCACCGGAACATCTGCCAATCCCATGCTCTGCAGCTGGTCCAGTATCTCCTCCACCAACGGCAAATGCGACCCCGACAGGATCGAGAGGCCAAGGACATCGCTCTGATCCCTGGCCAATGCCGCGACGATCTCGGCCGGGGTCAGACGGATGCCCTCATAGCTGATCTGCATCCCGCAATCCCGCGCGCGCGCGGCGATCTGCTCGGCGCCGTTGGAATGGCCGTCAAGGCCCGGCTTGCCCATCATGAAACGGATCGGGCGGCCAAGCCGGGCGGTAACGGCTGCGACCTCTTCCCGGATCTCGTCCAGGCCTTCGGTCCGGTTCGACGGGCTGGCCGAAACGCCGGTGGGCGCGCGATATTCGCCAAAGGCGGCGCGGATCACATCGGCCCATTCGCCGGTCGTCACGCCCGCTTTCGCGCAGGCGACCGAGGGGGGCATGATGTTGCCCCCGCCCACCGCCGCCGCCCTGAGATCCGCAAGCGCCGCCTGCACCGCCGCCGCGTCGCGCGCGGCGCGCCAGTCGGCAAGGCGCGCGATCTGGTCGGCCTCGGCCTTGGGATCGGCCAGCATGATGCGGTCCTCTCCGGCGGTCAGGGGCGAGGGTTCGCCCGCCTGCCAGCGGTTGACGCCGACAACGACCGTTTCCCCCGCCTCGATGGCGGCGATGCGGGCGGCGTTCGATTCAACCAGCCGCCCCTTCATATAGGCGATCGCCCCCACGGCCCCGCCCATCGCGTCGATCTGGGCCAGTTCCAGTCGCGCACCCTCCTTCAGCGCCTCGACCTTGCGCGTAATGGCCGGGTTGCCGTCGAACAGGTCGTCATATTCCAGAAGGTCAGTCTCGTAGGCGAGGATTTGTTGCATCCGGAGCGACCATTGCTGATCCCACGGGCGCGGCAGGCCCAGCGCCTCGTTCCAGGCGGGCAGTTGCACGGCGCGTGCGCGGGCGTTCTTCGACAGCGTGACGGCCAGCATCTCGATCAGGATGCGATAGACGTTGTTCTCGGGCTGCTGCTCGGTCAGGCCAAGGGAATTGACCTGCACGCCATAGCGGAAGCGGCGATAGCGGGGGTCGGTCACGCCGTAGCGGACCTCGCAGATCTCGTCCCAAAGCTCGGTGAAGGCGCGCATCTTGCATAGTTCGGTGACGAAGCGGATGCCGGCATTGACGAAGAAGGAGATGCGCCCGACCATTTCGGGAAACTGCTCCGGGGCCACCTTACCGCGCAGATCGTCCAGCACGGCACAGGCAGTGGCGAGTGCGAAGGCCAGTTCCTCTTGCGGTGTCGCGCCCGCCTCTTGCAGGTGGTAGGAACAGACATTCATCGGGTTCCATTTCGGCAGATGTTCCCGCGTCCAGGCGGCAACGTCCGTGATCATCCGCAAGCTGGGTTCGGGCGGGCAGATATAGGTCCCGCGCGAGAGATACTCCTTGATGATGTCGTTCTGGACCGTGCCCTGAAGTGCTGCGACATCGGCCCCCTGTTCCTCGGCCAAAGCGACATACAGCGCCAGAAGCCAGGGCGCGGTGGCGTTGATCGTCATCGAGGTGTTCATCTGCTCAAGCGGGATCGCGTCGAACAGCATCCGCATGTCGCCCAGATGGCAGACCGGCACGCCGACCTTGCCGACCTCGCCCCGCGCAAGGGGGTGGTCGCTGTCATAGCCGGTCTGGGTCGGCAGGTCGAAGGCAACGGAAAGGCCCGTCTGACCCTTGGCCAGATTGCCCCGATAAAGCGCATTCGAGGCCGCGGCAGTGGAATGGCCCGCATAAGTGCGGAACAGCCATGGCTTGTCTTTGCCGGTCATGCGGGCCCTCGTCCAGGTTCAAGCAAGAATGTTTCTTGAAAGACGCTCTACTGGAAAGATTGTGCCAATGTCAATTCGCTGCGCTGCGGCGTCGGCGCCGGGTTCACAGAGGGCGGCGCAGCGTCACAGCGGCATTGTCGACTGCGCTTGAAACTGGCAATTTCGTCCGATGACGCAAACCGTTGCCGTCCCTTTCTGGCTTCTGATCCTGATCCTGCTCTTTGCGGCGGTCACCTTCGCGTCGCATTTCCTGTTCCCCTCGGTGCGCTGGTTCTTCCGCAAACGGATGGAGCGGGCGGGGGCCCAGCTCAACACCCGGCTGGCCCGGCCGATCCAGCCGTTCAAGCTGGCCCGGCGCTATGACATGATCCAG
>JAFIEN010000059.1 GCA_020832515.1 Rubellimicrobium sp.
GGTCCGCCACAGGACGGTGATGGCGCCTTCGATCTCGGGCGCGCCGATGTCGCGGCGGCCGTCGGGATTGACGAAGGGAAAGTCCTGTCGCCTGCCGTCGTAGCTGCGCGGGCCGGACAGGGCCACGCCAAGCACCCGCGCCATCGCCGCCTCGGGCCAGCCCGCGTTGGGCGAGCGATGCAGGCGCGCGTCCGCCCCGATCGGGGCCCAGTCGCGCCACCAGCGGCCGGCCCCGGCTGCACTGGCCCGGATCAGCACCGCGGTCAGACGTGCGGGGATCAGGTTCAAGAGATCGTCCAGCCGCGCCGCGGCCCAGCCGAATTCAAGGTAGCGCTCGGTCCGGTGGCCGATCATGCTGTCGGCGGTGTTGACCAGCTTGTAGACCAGAAGCCCCGGCAGGCCGCCCAGCACCAGCCAGAAGATCGGCGCCACGACCCCGTCGCTCAGGTTTTCGGCGGCCGATTCGATGGCCGCGCGGGCCACGTCCGGCCCGGTCATCGCGCGCGTATCGCGCCCGACGATCATCGCGACACTCGCCTGGCCATCGCGCACCGACAGATCCAGCGCCGCGGCCACCCGGCCCACATGATCGACAAGCGAGCGCTGGGCGATCAGCATCGCCCCCACCACCACCTCGACCCAGATGCCGGGCACGGCGGCCAGAAGCCCGCCCAGGGCCAGCCCGCCGAGCACCAGAAGCAGAACCGCGAGCGCCCCCTTCGCCTGCCGCCGCTCGCCCGTGTTGAACCTCTCGTCGCACCAGTCCACCGCCCGGCCCATCAGAACCGCCGGATGCGGCCAACGTTCCCACAGCGCGCGGGGTTCGCCGAAGATCGCATCCAGGATCATGGCAAGGGCGGTGCTCATGACAGGGCCTCCAGTTGCGGCCAGCGCGCGGGCGCCGGCAGGCCAAGCCGCAGCCAGCGGCGGGAATAGGGAAAGGTTCGCCCAAGGATGCGGTGCCGGGCAAGCCTCTCCTGCCAGAGGGCGGCATCCTCGACATCGTACAGCCGGAAAAGCGCGGTGCCCCCGACAGGCGTGGCCCCACGCGCCGTCATCAGCGCGTCCAGCCGCCGGGCCTCGGTGGCAAGGGTATCGCGCGTCCGGCAGGCCCAGTACGTATCTGCAAGCGCCGCCGCCCCGATGGCCAGCGCCGGGCCCGAGATGGGCCAGGGCCCCATCGCCTCGGCCAGCGCGTCAAGGATTGACCGATCGCCGATCGCAAAGCCCAGCCGCAGTCCGCCAAGCCCCCAGAACTTGCCGAAGCTCTTGAGGATCACTGTCCCCGGCCGGGCGGCAAGGTCGATGAGCGAATGTTCGGGGGAAAGATCGCAGAAGCTTTCATCGATGATGCGGACCGGCGCCCCTTCCAGCGCCTCGCTCGACCAGAGCCGCCCGTCGGGATTGTTCGGATGGACCGCGACAATCGCATCGGCCCCGTCGCCACCACGCGCGGCATCCGTCGTCACGCGCCAGCCCGCGGCGGTGAAGGCGGCGGCATGTTCGTTGTAGGTCGGCCCCGGGATCCACACCCGCCGCGTCTTCGGGCCCGTGCCCAGAACATGCGGCAACCGCGCGATCAGGGCCGAGGCCCCGGGAGCGGCAAGGACCTGTGCCCCCTTCGGCACGCACCAGAACGCGCGCGCCGCCGCGACCAGCGCCTCGTCCGCGGCGCGATCGGGCAGCGCCGTCCAGACATCGTGCGCAAGCTCGGGCAGTGGCCAGGGCACGGGGTTCAGCCCGGTCGACAGATCCAGCCAATCGGCACGGTGCCCGCCGTGGGCCGCCACGGCCGCATCGATCCGCCCGCCATGATCGCGTATCCCGGCGCCGCCGTTCATTCTTCGGGCATCACCGGCGGCAACGGCGGATGGCGCGTCACGAAATGCCCCTTCACGTCGTCGGGCCATTGCCGGTAGGGCACTTGCCCGGTCGGGCTTTCGGCATGCAGCCGGGCCCAGGCCACGATCGCCTCGGCATGCCCCGCGGCCGGTTCGAACCGTCCCAAAGTGTAGTTCAGCTTGCCCTCGGCCTGCACCGCCACGTTGCAGCCATGCGAACAGCCCATCAGACAGGACACCCGGCGTGTCCGGACCTCGGCCACATTCGCCGCGACCTGTTCGACCAGCCCCGCCAGCGCCTCGCCATCGGTCAGCCTGTCACGCGCGGCGTCCCAGCCGTCGCGCTTGCAGGTGTCGCAGATCGTGATCCAGGTGGTCATCGGCGGATTTCCCCTTCGCGGCCCCCCGGGGTTCAAGCGGAAACCTGCCGGTTTCACAAGGGCATTGTCGAAAGAGACGGTCTCGTGAACGAACTGTCAGTATCTGTTAATGCATCGTTAACGAATTGGGCAGACCCTTGGGGCGTCGGTTAAGTAATGCGGGCGCCGTCTCGGACGCCAAGCTGCACCGCCAGGAGTTGCCATGAGGGTTCTGATCGTCGAAAGCACGCCGGACCTGGCGTATCTCTGGGGTCGTCACCTTGAACGACACGGCATGATCGTCGATGTCGCGCATGAGGCCGAGCCGGCGGTGCGGCTGATCTCGCAGGTCACATACGATGTGATCGTCCTCGACCTCATCCTGGCCGAGGGCTCGGCCCTCGCGGTTGCGGATTACGCCCAGTACCGCAGGCCGGACGCGGCGCTTATCTTCGTGACCGACACGACCTTCTTCTCGGACGGGTCGATCTTCTCGCTGATCCCGAACGCGCGCGCCTTCGTGCAGAGCCGGACCGCGCCCGAGGATCTGGCCGCCATGGTCGAACATTACGGCAGCGCCGCCTGACACGGCGCCGCCGCGCCTGCAGATCCCCCCGTTCCCTGACCGTGTCCTAACCGCGCCCGTGCGGCGCCATCAGGTCAAGCTTCGGGCCGATGGGCACGATCCGGTGCGGATTGATGGTATCGTGGCTGTAGTGATAGTGCCGGATGATGTGTTCCGGATGCACCGTGCCCGCAACGCCCGGATGCTGGTAAAGGTCGCGCAGATAGGCCCAGAGGTTGGGATAATCCACGATCCGCGCCCGGTTGCACTTGAAATGCCCATGGTAGACCGGATCGAAGCGGATCAACGTCGTGAACAGCCGCCAGTCGGCCTCGGTCGGCCGGTCGCCCATCAGGTACCGCGTCGTGCCAAGCCGCTCCTCGAGCCAGTCGAGCGTGTCGAACAGGGGCCCGATCGCGTCGTCATAGGCCTGTTGCGTGGTGGCGAAGCCCGCCTTGTAGACACCGTTGTTCAGGGTGTCGTAGATGCGGGCGTTGACCGGCTCGATCGCATCGCGCAGGTCCTCGGGCCAGTAGTCGTCACTGTTGCCGGTAAGGCCGTCGAAGGCCGAATTGAACATCCGGATGATTTCCGAGGATTCGTTGCTCACGATCGTGTCGCGGGCCTTGTCCCACAGGACGGGCACCGTCACCCGGCCCGAGACCTTCGGATCGGCCCGAAGATAGACCTCGCGCAGGAAGCTGTAGCCGAACAGATCGTCGCCTGTCGCACCGTCGAAGCCGTCATCGAAGGTCCAGCCATCCGACAGCATGTCGGGATGGACGACCGAAAGGCCGATGTGATCCTCGAGGCCCTTCAGCCGCCGGAAGATCAAAGTCCTGTGCGCCCAGGGGCAGGCATGGCTGACATAAAGGTGATAGCGCCCGCTTTCCGCCGCGAAGCCGCCCTCGCCCGAGGGGCCGGGGCTGCCGTCGGCGGTGATCCAGTTGCGGAAGGTGGTGGTCGTTCGCTTGAACGCCCCGCCGGTGGATTTCGTGTCGTACCAGACGTCTTGCCAGACGCCGTTGACCAGTTGTCCCATGTCGATCTCCTTTGCATCCTAGCTAAGGGCTCGACGCAATTGCACAAATACCTCCTGCGGGCGCAGCATGTCTGCATCTGCGCACATGTCGCTTCTCCGGCCAGATGCGGCGCAGAAGCGTTTGCGCCCCGCGCGCGCGCGGGATAACCCTGCGCCCGACGATGCCCGATGCGGGTCGGAGAGATGGGGCAGCCGGATCGACCCTGACGGGGATCGCGGGCGGCCCGTCGTCAGCCCTTGCGCCCCCGATCCCGGTCGGCGCCGGGTCCTCCGGCATCGCGGGCGGCGAGAGCGGAGGGTGAAGCGATGAAGACCGGCGTGATGATCTGCGGCCACGGCTCGCGCAGCCAGTCGGCGGTGGACGAGTTCAAGGTTCTGGCCGAACGGCTGCCCGCTTATCTCCCGCCCGACTGGATGGTCGATTACGGCTATCTCGAGTTTGCCAATCCGGTGATCCGCGACGGCCTCGACCGCCTGCGCGAGGCGGGTTGCGACCGTATCCTGGCCGTGCCGGGGATGCTGTTCGCCGCGATGCATGCCAAGAACGACATCCCCACCGTGCTCAACACCTATGCCGCGAAACACGGGATCGAGGTGCGCTACGGGCGCGAACTGGGCGTCGACCCCAAGATGATCGCCGCCGCCGCCGCCCGCGTGCAGGAGGCGGTGGACGAGGCGAACGCCCGTCTGGGCGAGGTCGCGCTGCACGACACCTGCCTTGTCGTGATCGGGCGCGGCGCATCCGACCCCGACGCCAATGGCAATGTCTCCAAGGTCGCCCGGATGGTGCAGGAGGGGATGGGCTTCGGCTGGGTCGAGGTGGGCTATTCCGGCGTCACCTTCCCGCTGGTCGAACCCTGCCTGCAGCATGTCGCGCGCCTGCGCTACCGCCGCGTGATCGTGTTCCCCTATTTCCTGTTCTCCGGCATCCTGATCGACCGGATCTACGGCTTCACCGATCAGGTCGCGGCGGAATACCCCGGCATCCAGTTCGTCAAGGCGCCCTATCTGGGCGACCATCCCAAGGTGCTGGAAACCTTTGCCGAACGCATCACCGAACAGGTGGGCGAGGTGCCGCCACCGAACTGCGCGATGTGCAAATACCGCGTGCAGGTGCTGGGATTCGAAGCCGAGGTGGGCGCGGTACAGGAAAGCCACCACCACCATGTCGAGGGGCAGGGCGCCTCGGCCCCCGGCTCCAACGTGGCCGATTGCGAATTGTGCGACACGTTCTGCACCGGACTCTGCCGCCTGCAGGCACAAGGCGCGCTCGAACCTCACGGTCACGCCAGCCATATGGGGAAGCCGGGCGACTGGCACGATCACGGTGACGGCAAGGTCCATTCCCACAGGCATGACCATAGGCATTCCCACGATCATTCACACGGGCACGACCATTCCCACGGGCACTCCCACGACCATGACCCTGCCCATCATCACGATCACGATCACGATCACGATCACGGGCACGGGCACGGGCACGGGCACTTGCATGGGCACGGGCACGATCACCACCACGCGCCCTATCCTCATGCCGATCACCCGCTGGGTCCGCTCTCGGCGTTGAAATCGCGCAAGCCCCCCCCGAAGGACTGACTTGTCCGCTTCTTTTGTTTGCAAATATCCCCCCCCGGAGGGTCCGCACTCTCCGCCCCAGAGCAAGGCCATCCCATTGCGCCCCTACGAGAAAGACCCCGCCCGCATCTATGCGCAAAGCTTCGCTACCGTGCGGGCCGAGGCGCGGCTCGAACGGTTTCCGGTGGACCTCCAGCCGCTCGTCACCCGCCTGATCCATTCCTGCGGCATGGTCGAGATCGCCGACCGGCTGGCCTTCTCGGCGGATGTCGTGGCCAGTGGACGGGCGGCGCTTGGCGGGGGCGCGGCCGTGCTCTGCGATTGCGAGATGGTGGCAGCAGGCGTGATCCGGGCGGGGTTGCCGGCGGACAATCCGGTCATCGTCACGCTGAACGACAGCGCCGTGCCAGGGCTGGCCGAAGCCGGGCACACCACCCGCTCGGCCGCGGCGGTCGAGTTATGGCGCGACCATCTGCCAGGCGCGGTTGTGGCAATCGGCAATGCGCCGACGGCCCTGTTCCGGCTTCTGGAACTCATGGATGCGGGCTGGCCGCGCCCGGCGGCGATCCTCGGATTTCCGGTAGGCTTCGTGGGCGCGGCGGAGAGCAAGGCCGAGCTTGCGGCCGATGCGCGCGGCGTGCCCTTCATCACGCTGCGCGGCCGCAAGGGCGGGTCGGCCATGGCCTCGGCGGCAGTGAATGCGCTGGCGGCGGGCCTGCCCGGGGAACGGCCATGACCGGGTACCCCGGGGCAAATTTGGCCAAATTTGCCGCCGCCCGGCACCCCGGGGCAAATTTGGCCAGATTTGCCGGTGCTCTTGCCCGGGCGGGCGCGCATGACTGATCCCTGGCTTCATATCGTCGGCATCGGCGAGGATGGCCTCGACGGCCTTGTCCCGGCCACCCGCGCCATAGTGGAAAGCGCCGAGGTGATCCTGGGCGGCGAGCGGCACCACGCCCTGTCGGACCGGGTTACGGCCGAGCGGATCGCCTGGCCCTCGCCCTTCGATGCGATGATCGAGACGATCCGGGGGCTGAAAGGTCGCCGCGCCGTGGTGCTGGTGACGGGCGATCCGCTCTGGTTCTCGGTCGGCGCGCGGATCGGCCGCGCGATCCCGGCCTCCGAGATCGTCTACCACCCCCAGTTGTCCGCCTTCCAGCTTGCCGCCGCGCGCATGGGCTGGAGCCTCGCGGATGTCGAGACGCTGACCGTCCACGGCCGCCCGGTCGAGCAGATGATCGCCTTCATCCAGCCCGACGCGCGGTTGCTGATCCTGACGACCGGTGCCGACACCCCCGCCCGCATCGCCCGGTTCCTGGCCGAACGCGGCGTTGGCCAAAGCCGCCTGACCGTCCTGGCCGCGATGGGCGGGCCGGACGAGGCGCGCCTTGACGGGCTGGCCGAGGGCTGGGCGCATGAGGTGCCAGCCTTCAACACCTTGGCCGTCGACTGCATCGCCTCACCCGACGCCGCCCTTTTGCCGCGCGTGCCGGGTCTGGCGGATGCGTTGTTCCAGAGCGACGGGACCATGACCAAGCAGGAGGTGCGGGCGGTGACGCTGGCCCGCCTCATGCCGATGCGGGGCGCGCTTCTGTGGGATGTGGGCGCGGGTTGCGGCTCGGTCGGCATCGAATGGATGCGGGCGGCGCGCTATGCCCGCGCCATCGGGATCGAGCCCCGCGACGACCGCCGCGCCATGGCTGCCGCCAATGCGCTGGCGCTGGGCGCGCCGCGACTTGAACTGGTGGCGGGGACGGCGCCGTCGTCGCTGGACGGGCTGCCCGCGCCCGATGCTGTCTTCGTGGGCGGGGGCTTGTCGGACGAGGTCTTTCAGCGCTGCTGGGGCGCGCTCCGTCCGCTGGGGCGGTTCGTCGCCAATGCCGTGACGCTTGAGACCGAGGCGGTGATGATCGCTTTGCGCGAGGCGCATGGCGGTGAGCTGACCCGGATCGCGGTCGCCCGTGCCGAACCGGTGGGCCGGATGAGCGGCTGGCGGCCGATGATGCCGGTCACGCAATGGAGCCTTGTGAAGCGATGAGGGCGCATCGACCCCGGCGCGGTGCAGGCGAAGAGTGCGGATGCCTCCGGCGGGAGTATTTGCGCCAAAGCGAAGGGGCAGGATGCGCTTGACAGGGGTGTTGCATGGCGTGGGCCTTGGCCCCGGGGCGCCGGACCTGATCACCCTGCGCGCGGCGCGGTTGATCGAGGGGGCAGCGGTCGTGGCCTATCCGGCCCTGGCCGGAGGGCCGAGTTTCGCGCGCGCCATCGCGTCGGACCTGATCCCTGCGGGCGCACGCGAGATCGTGATGGACGTGCCGATGACGGTGGCGCGCGGGCCCGCGCAGGCGGCCTATGACCGCGGCGCGGCCGAGATCGCGGCCGAGCTCGAGGCCGGGCGGGATGTGGTCTGCCTCTGCGAGGGGGATCCGTTCTTCTATGGCTCGTTCATGTACCTTTTCGCGCGGCTTTCGCCCCGGTTCCGGGTCGAGGTCGTGCCGGGCGTTACTTCTTTGACTGCCTGTGCAGTGCGGGCGGGCCGTCCGCTTGTGGCGCGCAACGAGGCGTTGGTCGTGCTGCCGGGGCCGCTTGCCGATGAGGCGCTCGAGGCACGGATCGGGGCGGCCGAGGCGGTTGTCATCATGAAGGTGGGCCGTCACCTGCCCCGCCTGCGCGCGCTGCTGGACCGGCTGGGGCTCATGGACCGGGCTGTCTATGTCGAACGGGCGAGTCTGCCCGAGGAGCTTGTCCTGCCCCTGTCGGAGGCACCCGAGGTGGCCCCCTATTTCTCGATGATCCTTGTGACGAAGGGGGCCGATCCATGGCCGTGAGACCTGTGGTTCTGGCGCTGTCCGCTTCGGGCGAGGATGTGGCGGGGCGGATCGCCGTGGTGCTGGGGGCCGAGGTGCATGGCCGCAAGGGCCGGGTCGCCCTGGCCGATGCGTTCTTCGACAATGCGCTGGATCACGCGCGCGACCTCTTTGCCGCCGGGGTGCCCGTCGTCGGGGTCTGTGCGAGCGGGATCCTGATCCGGGCGGTGGCGCCGCTGCTTGCCGACAAGCGGGCCGAGCCGCCGGTGATCTCGGTCAGCGATGACGGGCGGGTCGTGGTGCCGCTTCTGGGCGGGCATCGGGGCGCCAACCGGCTGGCCCGCGCCGTGACCGAGGCGCTGGGTGGCGTGGCGGCGGTGACGACGGCGGGCGATGTGGCGTTGGGCGTGGCGCTGGACGAACCGCCGCCGGGCTGGCGGCTGGCGAACCCCGGGGCCGCGAAAGGGGCGATGGCGGCGCTGCTGGCGGGGGGCGGGGCGCGGGTCGTCGGTGAACGGGCCGACTGGCTGGCGGGGCTCCCCGAAGGCGATGCCGTGACGGTGCATTGCGGCATCGCGCCGGTGATCTTGCAGGGCGATGACCTGCATTTTTCAGCCCAGCGGGTGACGCTGGGCGTGGGCTGCGCGCGGGGCTGTGCAGTGGACGAGCTTGACGCGCTGGTCCGGGCCGCGCTTGAGGAGGCCGGTGTGGCCGAGGCGGCGGTGCAATCCGTCTCGACCCTCGACCTGAAGGCCGACGAGCCTGCGGTGATCGCGCTGGCGGCATCGCTGGGCGTGCCGCTGCGCCTGTTCACGGCGGCGGAACTGGAGGCCGAGGCGGGGCGGTTGGCAACCCCGTCCGACGTGGTCTTTGCCGAGGTGGGCTGTCATGGCGTGTCCGAAGGGGCGGCGCTGGCGCAGGGCGGACCCGATGCCGCGCTGCACCTGCCCAAGCGGAAGAGCGTGAATGCGACCTGTGCGTTGGCCCTGGCCCCGGAACCGCTGACCAACCTGCGGGGGCGCGCGCGGGGGCGGCTCTCGGTCGTGGGGATCGGGCCGGGGCAGGGGGCGTGGCGGACGCCCGAAGCCTCGCGCCTGATTGCCGAAGCCGATGAACTGGTGGGCTATGGCCTCTACATCGACCTGCTGGGTCCGCTGGCCGCAGGCAAGCCGCGCGCCGATTTCCCGCTGGGCGGCGAGGAGGACCGCTGCCGTTACGCACTGGAACGGGCGGGCGAGGGGCGGAACGTGGCGCTGGTCTGTTCGGGGGATGCGGGCATCTATGCGATGGGGGCGCTGGTCTTCGAACTGTTGGACCGCGCAGCCGATGCGGGCGGGGTGTCGGATGCCGCGCGCCGGTCGGAAGTGGTCTGCGCGCCCGGTGTGAGTGCGCTGCAGGGGGCGGCGGCGCGGGCGGGCGCGCCCCTTGGGCATGATTTCTGCGCCATCTCGCTCTCGGACCTGCTGACCCCGCGCGAGGATATCCTGCGCCGCATCCGGGCCGCCGCCGAGGGGGATTTCGTCATCGCCTTCTACAATCCGGTGAGCGTGAAGCGCCGCACCCTTCTGGCTGAGGCGCGGGACGTTCTGCTGCGCCACCGGCCCGCCGATACGCCGGTGATGCTGGCCAGCAACCTTGGCCGCCCGGAAGAGCATCTGCGCTATCGCAGGCTGGATGCGCTCGAGGTGGACGAGGTGGACATGCTGACGGTGGTCCTTGTGGGGTCAAGCCAGTCGCGGCTGGCCATGCTGGGCGAGGGGGCGCGGATGTACACGCCGCGCGGCTATGCGCGGCGGATCGACGGCGATCTGGCGGGGGAACGGGGATGACGGTCTATTTCATCGGTGCGGGGCCGGGCGATCCGGAACTGCTGACGCTCAAGGGCGCGCGGTTGATCGCAGCCTGTCCGGTTTGCCTCTACGCAGGCTCTCTGGTGCCCGAGGCGGTGGTTGCGGGTGCGCCCGAAGGGGCGCGGGTGCTGGACACCGCCCCCATGACGCTGGACGAGACCCATGCCGAGATCCTTGCCGCCCATGCGAAGGGTCAGGATGTGGCCCGGGTGCATTCGGGCGACCCCTCGCTGTATGGCGCGATCGCCGAGCAGATCCGGCGGCTCAAGGCCGATGGCATCCCCTATGAGATCGTGCCGGGCGTGCCTGCCTATGTGGCGGCCGCGGCGGCGCTGGGGCAGGAACTGACGATCCCCGAAGTCGCGCAAAGCCTGATTCTGACCCGGATGAGCATGAAGTCGACAGCGATGCCGCCGGGCGAGACGCTGGAGAATTTCGCCCGGAGCGGCACGACGCTGGCCATTCATCTGGGCATCCGCGCGCTGCGCGAGATCGAACGGCAGCTTGCGCCGTTCTATGGGGCGGATTGCCCGGTCGCCGTGGTCTATCGCGTGGGCTGGCCGGACCAGTTGATCCTGCGGGGCACGCTGTCGGATATCCAAGCAAAGGTGCGTGAGGCCAAGATCACGCGGACCGCGCTGATTCTTGTCGGACCGGCGCTGGCCGATTCGCACGGCTTCCCGGACAGCGCGCTATACGACCCCGCCCGCCCGCATGTGTTGCGGCCCCGCGCCAGCCGGTGAATATATCGTGATTTCAGGCGTTTGTGCTGCAATGCAGCATAAACCTTCACTTGATTTTCACAATCCTGCGCTTGTCTACTCGCATCACAAGGGGGGCTGCCATGTCCGAATATCTGCCAGAGGCCGTGCGCAAGGGGTTGGAGGATGCCCGGGTTGCAATGCTGCGACGCTCGGGCAGGTTGTGCGTGCACGATGGCGACAAGGTGCATCGCGTGATGCGCCTTTGGGATGGGGGCTTCTCGCTCGAGGCGCGCAACGCGCCTGTCCTGCGCGGGCATGTCGATCTGTATGACGGCAGCCGCCATATCTACAGCTGCCTCGTGTTGCATTCCCATGAGGACGAGGGCGAGCGGATCTACGAGTTCAAGTGGAGCACCGCCGTCGCCGACCGCCCCGCCGCTGATTTCGAACGCAGCGATCAGCCGCCGGCAGGTTTGATCCCGCGCCTGTTCTAGAAGCTACTGAAGATCGCCGAAAGCCGTGCGCAGCCGCGCGGCGGCTTCGGCCACGCGGGCGCGGGGCGTGGCAAGGTTGAAGCGCATCCAGCCGGCCCCGCCTGTGCCGAAGCTTTCGCCATGGTTCACCGCGATGCGGGCCTCTGTCTGGATGCGACGGGTGATCTCGGCCTCGTCCATCCCGGTGTTGCGGAAATCCACCCAGGCCAGATAGGTCGCCTCGAGCGGCATCGACGACAGGCCCGGAATCGCGTTGACCGCGGCATCGAAGACTTGCCGGTTTCCGTCGAGATAGACCCGCAAGGCATCGACCCAGACAGCGCCTTCGGGGGAACAGGCGGCGGTGGCCATCTGCATCCCGAAGGCATTGGGCGAGATGCCCAGTGCCGCCATCCGCACGGCAAAGGGCGCGCGCAACTTCGTATCCGGGATGATGACATTGCCGATATGGGCGCCTGCGATGTTGAAGGTCTTG
This sequence comes from Rubellimicrobium sp., assembly GCA_020832515.1. Taxonomy (GTDB): domain Bacteria; phylum Pseudomonadota; class Alphaproteobacteria; order Rhodobacterales; family Rhodobacteraceae; genus JAFIEN01. The sequence goes on from JAFIEN010000059.1 coordinate 11,713, forward strand.
GTCGTCGCGGTCAGGACAACCAGCCGGTCGACAATGCCCTCGATCCGCATCATCGGGTGATGCACCTGTCCCGGCATGGTCAGGTCGTGGTGGATCTCGTCCGAGACGAGGATCAGGTCGTGCCGCCGGGCGAATTCGGCCACGCCCTCAAGCTCGGTCCGGGTCCAGACCTGCCCGCCGGGGTTTTGCGGCGAACAGAGGATCAACAGCCTTTCGCGCCCCGTCATCAGGCCGTCGTAGCGCGCGAAGTCAAAGCCGTAGCGCCCGTCGTCGAGGGTCAGCGGGCATTCGGTCACCGTTCGGCCCGCCGCGCGGATCACACGGGCAAAGGCGTGATAGACCGGTGTAAACAGCACAACCGCATCGCCGGGCGCCGTATAGGCATCGACACACAGTCCTGTCCCGTTCACCAGGCCATGGGTGGTGAAGACCCCGCCCTCGGGCAGGTCCCAGCCGTGGCGATGGCGCATCCACCAGCCGATCGCCTTCAGATAGGCCCGGTCATCGCCGAAGTATCCGTAGATTCCATGCGCGGCCATCCGCTCGACCGCCTGCTGGACGCAAGCCGGCGGGCGGAAGTCCATGTCGGCGACCCACATCGCGATCCCGTCATCTGCCGGGACGCCGTAGGCCGCCTCCATCATGTCCCATTTCACGCAATGCGTGCCGCGCCGCTCGATGATCTCGTCGAAATCCATCCTGTCGGCAAATGTCAGGGGCATCCCCGGCACTTTCGTGCCGGGGTCCTGTTGCCCAAGCCCTTGCAGGCAGCGGCCAAGGCTGTCCGCCGTGTCAGAGCGTGCACTGCGGGGCGATCGTGTTCAGCGCCGCCATCGATCCGACAAGCGAAACCTGCGGGAAGGCCGTCGTGCCGGCGCTGGTGCTGACCGTCATGTTCAGCCTGTTGCCCGCCCGAACAGCCGCCATGAGCGCATCATGCGTCCCCGGCTGGAACCGCGAATAGTACAGCGTGCGGCCCCGTGCCGCGCGCTGGGTCTGGAAGGCCAGCGTGCCGTAGCTGCGACCGTCGATGGTGATCGCCCCGTTGAACCCCTGCCCATATTGCCCGTCGGGCGCGATCACGACCCAGCCCATCGGGCGCCCTGCGGGGCAGACGAAGCCGAAGCAGGCGGTCGGATCTCCTGCTGGGGTGGTCACGGGGCAGAAAGCCGCGATCTGACCCTCGGCCCGGCCGAAGATCGAGGTCACGCGCCAGCGCGTATCCTGTGCCGCAGACTGGGTGGCAGAGACGACGGCGATGCCAAGTGCCAGGGCCGATGCGAGGGCGCGTCGTGTCAGGGTTCCTGTTGTCATTCTATCCTGCCTTTCCATGCTTTGGTGACCAATTCCACACGCTCGGGGCATACCCGAGCCACCCCTTCAGTGTTTCAGACCGGACCCAAAGGGTCAACGGTCAAGCCTGACCGCCGCCCGCGCGTCCCGGCAGTTGCGCGGACCCCCGCGCTGTCCTACATCGCTGGCATGAGCCTGCGCCCCATCCTGATCCATCCCGATCCCCGCCTGAAAACGGTCTGCAAACCGGTGCCCGGCATCGACGACGACATCCGCCGTCTGGCCGATGACATGCTCGAGACGATGTATGACGCGCCCGGCATCGGACTGGCCGCGCCGCAGGTCGGCGTGACGCTGCGCCTTCTGGTGATGGATTGCGTCAAGGATCCCGAGGCCGAGCCGCACCCCCTTGTCCTGATCAATCCCGAGATCCTGGCCGTCTCGGACACGCGCAGCGTCTATGAGGAAGGCTGCCTCTCGATCCCCGAGCATTTTGCCGATGTCGAACGTCCCGCCGAGGCGACGGTGCGATGGACGACGCTTGACGGCGAAACGCGGGAACAGACCTTCACCGGCCTCTGGGCGACCTGTGTGCAGCACGAGATCGACCATCTGAACGGGCGGCTTTTCATCGACCATCTGGGCCCGATCAAGCGGCAGATGATCACGCGCAAGATGGAAAAGCTCAAGCGGGAACGGGCGCGCGGTGCGGGCGATCGCGCCGGGGCGCGTGCCTGAGTTGGCGCTTCGCCCCATCGTCCTTCATCCCGACCCGGTGCTGCGCGCGCCCTGCGCGCCGGTTGCGGAATTCGACGATCCGCTGCGGGTCCTGGCGGCAGATCTTCTCGAGACGATGTATGCCGCCTCGGGCCGTGGCCTTGCCGCGCCGCAGGTGGGCAGCACCCTGCGCATCTTCGTGATGGATACAGGCTGGAAGGAGGGCACGTCCGATCCGCTTGTCCTGATCAACCCCAAGGTGGTGCCGCTCCTGCGCGCGCTCGTGACCGGGCCCGAGTCGTGTCTCTCGGTCCCGGGCCGGGTCAGCCAGGTCCCCCGGTCCCCCCGCGTCGCCGCCCGCTGGCAGGACCTTGACGGGACCTGGCACGAGCGGCAGTTCGACGGGATCGCGGCCATCTGCCTGCAGCACGAGGCCGACCATCTGGACGGGGTGCTTTGCATCGACCGCGAGGTCTCGTCCACGCCCGCACCCCCTGCGCCATGACACACCGGCCCTTCGTCCTCTGGCCCGATCCGGTGCTGCGGCGGCCCGCGCGGCCCGTTGGCCGGATCACGCCCGAGATCCACGCCCTCTGGGACGAAATGGTGCTTGCCATGGAAAACATGCCCGGCGTCGGCCTTGCGGCGGTGCAGCTTGGCGTGCCGCTGGCGCTGGCCGTCGTCGATGCCAGCGCCGCGCGCGGGCAGGCGGTGCGGATGGCCGACCCCGTCCTCATCCATGCCAGCCCCGAGACCGAGGCGCATGAGGAAGGCTCGCCCAACCTGCCCGGCGTCAGCGCCCCAGTCCACCGGCCCCGGACCGTGCGGGTGCGCTTTCTTGGGGTCGATGGCACGACCGGGGAACGCGAGTTTGCCGGCCTCTGGGCGGCCAGCGCGCTGCATCAGATCGACCATCTGGCCGGGCGGATGTATTTCGACCGTCTGGGCAGGGTGAAACGCGACATGCTGCTCAGGCGCGCAAGAAAGCTCGCCAGCTAGGATCGCAAGGCGGGCAGGGCCGTCTGGCCGGGCGAACGACAGGGGGCAGCGACATGCGGATCATCTTCATGGGCACGCCGGATTTTGCGGTCCCGGCGCTCGACGCGCTGGTCGCGGCCGGGCACGAGGTGGCGGCCGTCTATTGCCAGCCGCCCCGCCCGGCCGGACGCGGGCAGAAGGCCCGGCCCGCGTCGGTGCAGAGCCGCGCCGAGGCGCTGGGGCTTGCCGTCTTCCATCCGGCATCGCTCAAGGGGCTTGGGGAACAGGCCGCCCTTGCCGCGCTCGGGGCCGATCTTGCTGTCGTCGTAGCCTATGGCCTGATCCTGCCCGCGGCGGTTCTGGCCATGCCGCGGCTGGGATGCCTGAATATCCATGCAAGCCTCTTGCCGCGCTGGCGGGGGGCCGCACCCATCCACCGGGCGATCATGGCCGGCGACGCCAGGACGGGCGTCAGCATCATGCGGATGGAAGAGGGGCTCGACACCGGCCCCGTGCTGCTCACGCGAGCCCTGCCGATCGGACCCGAGGAGACGACCGGAGAGTTGCACGATAGGCTTGCCACCCTCGGTGCCGCGATGATCGTCGAGGCGCTTGAGCGGCTCGGGACGCTGGTTGCCGAACCGCAGCCACAGGCGGGCGTGACCTATGCCGCCAAGATCGACAAGGCCGAGGCGCGGGTGGACTGGGCCCGCCCCGCCGATGAGGTGGCTAGGACGATCCGCGGCCTGTCGCCCTTTCCCGGAGCCTGGACGGAAATCGTGGGCGAACGGGTCAAGCTCCTGCGGGCGGTCGCCGTCGCAAACCCGGCGACCGACGCGGGCGCGGCGCCACCCGGCAGCCTGCTGTCGGGCGATGCGCCCTCGGGCCTCGTCGTGGCCTGCGGGCAGGGCGCGGTGCGGATCGACACGCTCCAGCGCGCCGGCAAACGCGCGATGCAAGTGACCGAGGCGCTGCGCGGCTGGTCCCTGCCCGACCGTCTGGAGTGACCCGGCAACGCGGCCTGACGCCACTCGAACCCCGGCCTCAGATCGTGACGGCCAGCGCGCCTCCGTCAAGAACGATGTTCTGCCCCACCACGAATCCCGCATGGACCGAGCAGAGAAAGGCGCACATCGCGCCGAATTCCTCGGGCGAGCCATAGCGCCCGGCGGGGATCGTGGCCATCCGCGCGGCCCGGACCTCTTCCAGCGAAACCCCGCGCGCCGCGACCTCGGCACTGTCAAGCGAGACGATCCGGTCGGTGTCATGGGTGCCGGGCAAGAGGTTGTTGATCGTCACGCCATGCCCGGCCACCTGCCGCGCCGTCCCCGCGACATAGCCGGTCAGCCCCGCCCGGGCCGCATTCGACAGACCCAGCGCCGCGATCGGCCCCTTGACCGAAGTCGAGGTGATGTTGACGACCCGGCCCCAGCCCTGCGCGATCATCCCCGGCAGAAGCGCGGTCATCAGCGCGACGGGCGCCAGCATGTTGGCATCGAGCGCGCGCTGGAAATCGGCGCGCCCCCAGTCGGACCATACACCGGGCGGCGGCCCGCCCGCATTGTTGACAAGGATATCGACCCCGCCCGCCGCTGCCAGCACCGCCGCCTGCCCGGCCTCGGTCGCGATGTCGGCGGCGACGGTCGTGACCGCCACACCATGCCGCGCGCGGATCGCCTCGGCCGTGGCTTCAAGCGTTTCGGCCCCGCGCGCATTCAGCACCAGATCGACCCCGGCTGCGGCCAGCGCCTCGGCGCAGCCGCGTCCCAGACCTTTCGAACTTGCACAGACCAGCGCCCGCCTGCCCCCGATCCCCAGATCCATCGGCATGTCCCTCCTGTCGTTTCCTGCCCCGCTCTATCGCATGATCCCGCCCCCGAACACCATGCTGCCCGCCCACCCTGCATTCGCTTTGGCCGAAATAC
>JAFIEN010000060.1 GCA_020832515.1 Rubellimicrobium sp.
TGTTCGAAAAGGCCAAGCGGTTGGTCGAGCACAAGCGCGATGTGGTGATCTTGCTGGATTCGATCACGCGGCTGGGCCGGGCGTTCAATACTGTCGTGCCGTCGTCGGGCAAGGTGCTGACAGGGGGTGTCGATGCCAATGCGCTGCAGCGGCCGAAGCGCTTCTTCGGTGCGGCGCGCAACATCGAAGAGGGCGGGTCCCTGACCATCATCGCGACCGCCCTGATCGATACCGGCAGCCGGATGGACGAGGTGATCTTCGAGGAATTCAAGGGGACCGGCAACTCGGAGATCGTCCTTGACCGGAAAGTGGCCGACAAGCGGGTCTTCCCGGCGATGGATATTCTGAAGTCAGGCACGCGGAAAGAGGACCTGCTGGTGAACAAGGCAGACCTGCAGAAGACCTATGTGCTTCGGCGAATCCTGAATCCGATGGGCACGACGGATGCGATCGAGTTCCTGATCTCGAAGTTGAAGCAGACCAAGACGAATTCGGACTTCTTCGAATCGATGAACACCTGAGTTATTATTTAATAACAAGGGCTTGAGATGACTGACACGATCTTTGCCCTGGCTACGGCGCCGGGAAGGGCTGGTGTCGCGGTCATCCGGGTCTCGGGGCCCGATGCCTTTTCCGCCGTGACCGATCTGGTGGGCCCCCGCGGCGGGGCCGACCGGAGTTTGCGCAGGATCAGGGATCACGCGGGCGATGTCCTGGACGAGGGGCTGGTGCTGTGGTTCGACGAAGGGCACAGCTTTACCGGCGAACCCGTCGTTGAGCTTCAGATACACGGAAGTCCGGCTGGCGTGTCCGCCGTTTTGCGGTGTCTTGGGCTGGACCGACGGCTGCGTCCTGCCGAACCGGGCGAGTTCACGCGGCGGGCGCTTGAGAACGGCCGTCTGGACATCAGCCAGGTCGAGGCGCTTGCGGATCTGCTGGACGCAGAGACAGAGGCCCAGCGACGGCAAGCAGTGAGGGTGTTTTCCGGGGCACTTGGTGCTCTGACGGAACGCTGGAGGGGTGATCTTATCCGGGCAGCGGCGCTTGTCGAGGCGTCGATCGACTTTGCGGATGAGGACGTCCCCGATGATCTGGGTCAGGCTGTTCTGGTTCTGCTGGATGGCCTGATCGATGAGCTTGAGACCCAAGTCGCAGGCGTTCGGGTGGCCGAACGGATTCGGGATGGCTTTGAGGTTGCCATCGTGGGCCCGCCGAATGTCGGAAAATCAACCCTGCTGAACTCTCTTGCGGGTCGGGAGGCTGCCATAACCTCGGAACGCGCGGGCACGACACGGGATGTGATCGAGGTGCGACTGGATCTTCAAGGGTTGCCGGTGACATTCCTCGATACGGCCGGATTGCGGACGAGTGAGGACGAGGTTGAGGTCGTCGGTATTGCGCGGGCGATCGAGCGCGCGGACGCGGCTGATCTTCGGGTGCACCTGACCGAGCCTGGCGGCGCACCGATCCTGGACGTGAGGGAAGGGGATGTGGTCGTTGCCGGGCGGGGCGACATCACCGGACTGGGCGTCTCGGGCAAGACCGGTTTCGGGGTTGATGAGCTTGTGTCGGCGATTTCGTCCCATCTGGCTGGACGCGCGGCCGGGGCAGGGATTGCCATGCGTGAGCGGCACCGCGTTGCGATGGTCCGGGCGATCGATGCGCTAAGCGCTGCAAGGATGGCCTTGCAGGACGGGGGGGCTGTCGAGCTGATCGCCGAAAGGCTGCGCGAGGCCGGGTTCGCCCTCGACACTCTTGTCGGAAGGGTGGATGTTGAACATCTTCTGAGCGAGATATTCTCATCGTTCTGTATCGGTAAGTAGGAGTGTTTCACGTGAAACATCGGGACTTCGATGTCGTGGTGATTGGCGGAGGCCATGCCGGCTGTGAGGCGGCCCATGCCGCCGCGCGCATGGGCGTTCGGACCGGCCTTGTGACGATGCGTCGTGAGGCGATTGGCGTGATGTCATGCAATCCGGCAATCGGCGGGCTGGGAAAGGGGCATCTTGTCCGGGAGATCGATGCCCTCGATGGCGTCATGGGGCGCGTCGCCGATCATGCCGGCATCCAGTTCAGATTGCTCAATCGCAAGAAGGGGCCGGCGGTACAGGGCCCAAGGGCGCAAGCCGATCGTGCGCGCTACCGCCTGGAGATGCAAAGAATTCTCGCGTCACGTGATGGCCTTGATATTCTTGAGGGGGAGGTGACCGACCTCATTATGGAAGGCGGTCGCGTTGTGGGCCTCGAGCTTGCGGATGGTTCGGTCCTGCGCGCGCGCACGGTCGTTCTGACGACCGGGACCTTTTTGCGCGGGGTGATCCATGTTGGTGATGTGTCGCGGCCGGGTGGACGGGTGGGCGAAAGGCCTGCGATCCGGTTGGCTGAACGGCTTGCATCCTTCGGGGTTGTGACGGGCCGGTTGAAGACAGGAACGCCGCCACGATTGGATGGCCGCACGATTGATTGGTCGATCCTCGAGGCACAGCCGGGCGACGACACGCCGACGATGTTCTCGTTCCTCTCGGACGGACCCGTCGCAAGGCAGATATCTTGCGGGATCACGCATACGAATACGCAGACACATGACCTGATTCGTGCGAATCTTGAGCGCTCTGCCATGTATGGCGGGCATATATCAGGCACGGGGCCGCGATACTGCCCGTCGATCGAAGACAAGGTGGTAAGGTTTGCCGACAAGGACCGGCATCAGGTGTTTCTTGAGCCGGAAGGGCTTGAGGATGACACCGTCTATCCGAACGGCATTTCGACCTCGCTCCCTGTCGATGTGCAGGAAGCATATGTCAGGACGATCAGAGGGCTTGAACAGGTCAGGATTCTGCAGCCTGGATATGCGATCGAGTACGATTTCGTCGACCCAAGGTCGTTGACCCCCGATCTTCAGATGCGCGACGTTCCCGGGCTTTACCTTGCGGGACAGATCAACGGCACCACCGGTTATGAAGAGGCTGCTGCACAGGGGATTGTCGCTGGGCTCAACGCCGCTCTGGCGTCGCTTGACCGGCCAGCCACCTATTTCAGTCGGACAGCATCCTATATCGGCGTGATGATCGACGATCTGACCAGGCTGGGCGTCACTGAACCCTACCGGATGTTCACCTCGCGGGCTGAGTATCGTTTGTCGCTGCGTGCGGATAACGCCGATCAGCGCCTGACCGAGTTCGGCCGAAAGATCGGCTGCGTGGGCGAAGACCGATGGATGCATTGGTCGACAAAGGCTACCGCGCTTGATGCGGCGCGAAAGCGGCTGATGAAACACAGCTTCTCGGCGCGCGAGATCGCGGCAACCGGCGTCAACATCAACCCGGATTCCGCGCGTCGGAACGGGCTTGAGGTTCTGTCGATCGCCGAGGCGGAGTTCGATCATCTGCTCGAGATGTCACCCGAGCTTGCGGATGTGTCGTCCGACATACGAGATCAGGTCAAGCGTGACGCGCTCTACATGCACTATGTTGAACGGCAGGCGCGCGACATTGCTGCATTTCGTCGCGACGAAGACGCCGAGATCCCCGATGACCTTGATTTCAACGCGATCGCAGGGCTCTCGACCGAACTGAGGAACAAGATCTCGGCCCGCCGTCCCGGAAACATGAGCGCGGCAGCCCGGATCGAGGGAATGACCCCGGCCGCATTGATGCTGATCGCGGCCCATGTCCGGCGCCTCAGGAAGGCTGCGTCTTGACCGATCTGTCGCGTCTTTGCGAGGTGGCAGGTCACAATGTTTCACGTGAAACGGAGCAGCGATTGCGGCGCCTTGTCGAGCTTGTCGAGAAGTGGACGCAGCGCATCAACCTCATTTCGCCCGCAAGCCGGCCTGCAATCTGGGATCGACATGTTCTCGACTCGGCGCAACTCTATCCACTGGCTCCACGCGGCTGGCAACATTGGGCCGATCTGGGAAGCGGGGGCGGCTTCCCGGGGCTGATCGTCGCCACGCTGGCTTTTGCCGACCGCCCCGACACCCAGGTCACGCTCGTCGAAAGCGATCAGCGCAAGGCCGCTTTTCTTCGGTCGGCCGCATCGACCCTCGGCCTGCAAGTGCAGGTCCTTGCCAGCAGGATCGAGGGTCTTCCTCCGCTTGGGGCCGATGTCGTGTCCGCCCGTGCGCTTGCGCCATTGCCTGCGTTGCTTGGCTATTGCGCACGCCATCTGGCTCCGGGTGGGATTGCGCTCCTCCCGAAGGGTCAACGAGCAGATGAGGAGATTGCCGCCGCCCGCAAGCTGTGGCATTTCGACCTGACACTTCACCCCGGTCTGATCGATCCTGCGGCCAGACTGATTCAGATCGAAAGCTTGCGACGTGCCTGACGACACCCCCCTATCCTCTCCACGCATCATAGCGATCGCGAATCAGAAGGGCGGGGTCGGCAAAACCACGACGGCTATCAACCTTGGCGCCGCCCTGGCCAAGTCGGACCGCAAGGTCCTGTTGATCGATCTTGATCCGCAGGGCAACGCGTCGACCGGCCTTGGCATTTCGGCCGAGGACCGGCGCGTCAGCACCTACGAATTCCTGTTGAACGAGGTGACAGCCGGCGAAGCGATCCGGCAGACTCGCGTGCCCGGACTGTCCATCGTGCCCGCCACCACCGATCTCAGCTCTGCAGATATCGCGCTGATGTCCAACGACAGACGCAGCTTCATCCTCCACGATACTCTGCGCCAGACGGGTATCGAATCCATGGGTTTCCACTACATATTGATTGATTGTCCACCATCACTCAACATATTGACGGTCAATGCGATGGTGGCGGCGCATTCCGTCCTCGTTCCCCTGCAGAGCGAGTTCTTCGCTCTCGAGGGCTTGTCGCAACTCATGCTGACCCTGCGGGACATCCGCCAGACCGCCAATCCCGAGCTTCGGATCGAAGGCGTCGCCCTGACCATGTATGACAAGCGAAACAATCTGTCCCAACAGGTCGAAGCCGACGCCCGCGAGACCCTGGGCGAGCTGGTCTTCCGCACCGTCATCCCTCGCAACGTGCGCCTGTCCGAAGCCCCGTCCTTTGCCATGCCTGTCCTGGACTATGATCCCGCGTCCAGCGGCAGCGCCGCCTATCGTGCCCTGGCCGAGGAATTGATCGCTCGCGAACGTTGAGGGCGGACAAGCCCGCAAACATGCCCTCGACGGGCAGGAGGACATCAGGATGAACGAAAAGTCTAATCGCAACAGGGGCTTGGGTCGTGGCCTGTCCGCGTTGATGGCCGATGTCTCGACCGATACCGACAGCAGCCGCCCCCGCCGTCCGGATACGATCGCACCGATCGAATCGATCCACCCCAATCCTGACCAGCCTCGCCGCCATTTCCCTCAGGCGGCACTGGACGAGCTTTCGGCATCGATCCGCGAAAAGGGCGTCATCCAGCCGCTGATCGTCCGACCCGACCCGACCCGCGATGGCCACTACCAGATCGTGGCCGGCGAACGGCGTTGGCGGGCTGCCCAGCTTGCCCAGCTGCACGAACTTCCGATCCTGGTGCGCGACTACACGGATACCGAGGTTCTCGAAGTCGCCATCATCGAGAATATCCAGCGGGCCGATCTCAACCCGCTCGACGAAGCCGCTGGTTATCGCCAGCTGATGGAGCGCTTCGGACACACGCAGGATCAGCTTGCCATGGCGCTTGGCAAAAGCCGAAGTCATATCGCCAATCACCTCCGCCTGCTGGGATTGCCGGCCGATGTCCAGGCGCTCGTCACATCCGGCGACCTGACCGCCGGCCATGCGCGGGCCCTTGTCGGTCACCCACGCGCCAGCGAACTGGCCCGCCGTATCGTTGCCCAGCGCCTCTCCGTGCGCGAGGTCGAGCGTCTGGTTCGCGATCCGGCAACCCCGACACGCCCGCCGCCCAAGACCGCGTCCCAGTCCGGGAAGGATGCCGACACCATCCAGATCGAGCAGGAGCTTTCCGCCTCACTCCGCATGAAGGTGACGATCGACCACGATCCCGGCGGAGAAGGCGGCAAGGTCACGCTGCGCTACCACAATCTCGGCCAGCTTGACGATCTCTTGCGCAGCCTCTCGGGCAGCTAGGTCAGCAGCTTCCGCAAGACCGCGTTCAGAACAGGCCGGCCGCGTGCCGTGACCCGAAGGGATGTTTCGTCCCGCGCGATCAGGCCAAGCTCCTCAAGATCAATGATCCGTTGCTCGAGCAGCCCGCCCGAGAGCGTTTCCAGTCGGGTCCGGCTTACCCCGTCAGACAGCCGCAATCCCATCATCAGGAATTCCGATAGCCGGTCCTCGTTGTCCAGCCTGTCGACCGACCTGGTCCCGTCGCCGGCCCCCTCCACCATCGCAAGCCAGGCGGCAGGCGCGGCTTCAGCGACCGTGGCCTCCCGCACACCGTTCAGGGTCAACCGACCATGCGCCCCCGGACCGATCCCGGCATAGTCTCCGCCGCGCCAGTAGACCAGGTTGTGCCGCCCTTCCTGTCCGTCCCTTGCGTGATTGGACACCTCATAGGCCGAAAAGCCGGCAGCCGAGGTCATCGCCTGGGTCATCTCGAACATCTCGGCGGCACGATCTTCGTCCGGCAGCCCGGCCAGTTTTCCTGCCGCGAACCGATCCCCGAAGGCCGTCCCGTCTTCGATCGTCAACTGATAAAGCGACAGATGGTCTGATCCCATCGACAGGGCTTCGACCAGTTCGGCCTCCCAGGCTTCCGGGCTCTGGTTCTGGCGCGCATAGATCAGGTCGAAGCTTACCCGATCAAAGATGCCCCGCGCCGTCGCAAAGGCCGCACGCGCCTCATCGGCATCGTGCAGCCGGCCCAGTGCCTTCAGATCGGAATCGACCAATGCTTGTACCCCCAAGGATACACGGCTGACCCCTGCCTCCCGATAGCCCGTGAATCTGCCTGCCTCGACCGAGGTGGGGTTCGCCTCTAGCGTGACTTCCAGATCGTTCACGACGCCCCAGGTTGCGCGGACCTTGCGCAGGATCCGGTCGACAGTCCCGACCTGCATCAGGCTTGGCGTTCCCCCACCGAAGAACACGCTGCGCAGGATCCGGCCCCCCGTCAGGGCGCCGACCCGCTCGATCTCGTGCTCATAGGCTGCGGCCCACCTGTCCTGATCGACTGCGGCCGCGACATGGCTGTTGAAATCGCAATAGGGGCATTTCGACTGGCAGAAGGGCCAATGGACATAAAGTCCGAACCCGCCCTCTTCCCAATCCTCAGGCAAGGCAGGCCGCCACGAACAGGCGCATCGCCTCGCCACGATGGCTCATGCGGTTCTTTTCCCAGCGATCCATCTCGCCGAAGGTCAGGTCATGGCCGTCCGGTTGAAAGACGGGATCATAGCCATGACCGCGATCCCCGCGCATCGGCCAGACGATCCGGCCGGGCACCGACCCTTCGAAGACCGCCTCGCGACCATCGGGAAATGCAAGAACAAGCGTGCAACAGAACCGCGCCCGCCACGGCTCGGGCGCGCCGCTTTCAACCAGCGCTTCATGCGCCCGCCGCATGGCGCGAACGAAGTCGCGCCCGCCGGGCCCTTCGGCCCAATCGGCCGTATGCACCCCCGGCGCCCCACCCAGCGCCTCGATCTCAAGCCCCGAATCGTCGGCCAATGCCACAAGCCCCGTCGCGCGGGCTGCTGCCACAGCCTTGATCCGCGCATTACCCACAAAGGTCGTCTCGGTCTCTTCCGGCTCGTCCAGCCCGTGATCGGCGTTCGAGCTGAGCTCGACCCCGTAAGGCTCCAGAAGCGCCGCCAGTTCCTCGACCTTGCCGCGGTTATGCGTGGCAAGGATAAGCTGGTCGCCAGCCGCCAGCCTCATTCCACTGCCGCAAGCTGGATCGCGGCAAGCGCGGCAGTTCCGTCCGCGGCCAGCTCCAGAAGCCGGTCCATTTCCTCGCGCGAGAAGGTAGCACCCTCGGCCGCCATCTGGACCTCGATCAGGCGCCCGCCGGTCATCACGAAATTCCCGTCCACTCCAGCCTCGCTGTCCTCGGGGTAATCCAGATCCAGGATCGGCTGCCCGGCATAGATCCCGCAGCTGACAGCCGAGACCGGGGCCGACAGCGGGTCCGATGTCACCAGTCCCGCCTTCAGCAGCCGGTTGGCCGCGATCCTCAACGCAACCCAGCCACCGGTGATTGCGGCGCACCGCGTGCCGCCATCCGCCTGGATCACGTCGCAATCGACGACGATCTGCCTCTCACCCAGCGCAACCTTGTCAACGCCCGCGCGCAGGCACCGCCCGATCAGGCGCTGGATCTCCTGCGTGCGGCCCGACTGGCCCTCTTTCGCCTCGCGCCGCATCCGCGTATGCGTTGCACGCGGCAGCATCCCGTATTCCGCCGTGACCCAGCCGTGCCCCTTGTTCTTGAGGAAACCCGGCACCTTCTCGTCGATCGAAGCGGTGCAGAGAACCGCCGTCTCGCCCACCCGGATCAGGCATGATCCCTCTGCGTGCCGCGATACGCCCGTCTCGATCGTGACGGGGCGCATTTCGTGTGTCTTCCTGCCAGACGGGCGCATCCGGGATCCTTTCCGCTCGAACTGTGGCCCGATACGCCAAGGACCGGGCAAATCCAACCCCGCCCGGTCGGATCCAACCCCGATTGACGCCCCCGTGCGCATCGCCATATATACCTTGCCCTGTCATGAGACGTGGACATGCCCGACAAGACCCCTTCGATCGCCGAGATGAACGACCGTTCGCGCGAGGTGTTTCGCCGCGTCGTCGAAGGCTTTCTCGAGACCGGGACCCCGGTCGGATCGCGCACGCTCACGCGCAGCATGTCGGAACAGGTCAGCGCCGCGACGATCCGCAACGTCATGCAGGATCTTGAATATCTGGGCCTTTTGGGCAGCCCGCATGTCAGCGCCGGCCGCGTCCCGACCCAGCTTGGCCTTCGCATGTTCGTCGATGGCCTGCTCGAGATCGGCGATCTTGATGGCGAGGATCGACGCCGCCTGGATGAAACCGCAGTCAATGGCGATGCCGATGTCTCGACCCTGCTCGACCGGGTCGGGGCGGCGCTGTCGGCGGTCACCAACGGGGCAAGCCTCGTCCTTGCACCCAAGCATGAAAGCGCGCCGATCCGGCATATCGAATTCGTCTCGCTCTCGCCCGAACGCGCGCTCGTGGTTCTTGTCTTCGGCGATGGCCATGTCGAGAATCGCGTCTTCACCCCGCCGCTCGGCCAGACCCCCTCCTCCATGCGCGAGGCGGCGAACTTCCTCAACGCGATCGCCGCCGGCCGGACGCTTGCCGATCTCAGAACCGTGATACTGAGCGAGATCGAGCTGCGCCGCCAGGAAATCGACAGTCTCGCCCAAGCGCTGGTCGAAAGCGGTCTTGCGACATGGGCCGGTGACGACGAATCAAGTGAACGGCTGATCGTCCGCGGCGCGGGCAACCTGCTGAACGATCCTGACGGTGCCGACAATCTGGACCGGGTCCGCAGCCTGTTCGACGACCTGGAACGCAAGCGCGACATTTCGCGCTTTCTTGAGCTGACCGAAGAGGGCGAAGGGGTTCGCATCTTCATCGGTTCCGAAAACAAGCTGTTTTCGCTTTCGGGTTCCTCTCTCGTGGTTTCGCCGTATATGAACGCCGATCGAAAGATCATCGGTGCGGTCGGCGTCATCGGCCCGACCCGACTGAACTACGGGCGCATCGTGCCCGTTGTGGATTACACTGCCCAGCTGGTCGGCAAGCTCATTGCCGACCGCAGCTCATAGGATGACATCATGGCCCACCCGAAGTCCGAACCCCAGACGCTTGACGAGCTTGCCGCCGAAGGCGACGCCATGGATACAAGCGATGCGCCCGAAGCCGGGCCCGGTTCGGACAGTGCAGCCGACAACGAGCTTGATGCCCTTCGCGCCGAGCGGGACGAGTTCAAGGACAAGTTCATGCGCGCGCTTGCAGATGCCGAGAACACCCGCAAGCGCGCCGAGCGCGACCGGCGCGAGGCCGAGCATTACGGCGCAACCCGCCTCGCCCGGGATCTGCTGCCGGTCTACGACAACCTGCGCCGCGCGCTCGAAACGGCCGGCGATCAGCAGTCCGAGGTTTCGGCCGCATTGCTTGAAGGGGTCGACCTCACGATGCGCGAGCTGACCAATGTCTTCAAGAAACACGGCATCACGCCCATCGCGCCCCAGGTGGGCGACCGGTTCGACCCGGCGATCCATCAGGCCATGTTCGAAGCGCCCGTTCCCGGCACCCGCGCGGGCGATCTGATCCAGGTCATGACCGAAGGCTTCTTCCTGCATGACCGCCTGCTTCGGCCCGCGCAGGTCGGCGTGTCCTCGATGCCCGCCGGTCAGGCCAACCCGCCCGCCTCCTGACCGGGCGCCGCCACAATCGTCGTCATGCGGCCGCGCGCCACATGCGGAACCGGCCCTGACCGGTAACCTCGCGGATCAGGCCCCTTGCCTGCATCCAGGTCAGGTTGCGCTGCACCGCGGCGCGGCTTGCCCCGGTCAGCGCCTCGGCCATGGGGGCCGAAACCAGCGGCCATTCCGACAGGACCTCGCGCAGAGCCGGCGGTGTCCGCCCTGATAGCGCGGCCATCGCTTGCGTCGCGCGCGTGCTCCATGCCTCGATCCGGTCCAGCTGGCGCATCGCCGTCAGGATCGCGTGTTCCATCCCGTCGATCCATCGACCCAGCCGATCGGCCGGATCGCCGCCCGCCCGCAGCGCCGAGGCTCCGCCCATCGCCAGTGGCGCGAAAACAGCCCCTTCCAGATCGATGGTTGCGATCCGCGCGGCTGTCACGGCGGCCTCGATCCGGTCCTCGGTACGGGCAAGCCCCGCCAGCGCCCAAAGATGATAGCCCATCGCAGCCCGCGTGATCGGGTGCAGCACGCCGCCAGCCTGCATCAGCGCAACCCACGAGCGCGCGCGGTCCAACAGCGGATCGTCGGTCTCGCCCGCGCCCTCCGGATCGTGCCGCCCCAGAAACCCGGCCAGCCCCGCCATCGGCCCCGGCCCGCCCCCAAGCCTGCGCGCGGCCCAGCCCGCCCGCGCCAGCGCCCCGGCATCCTCCTGCATTCCCGCAAGCCGCAATGCGATCCATTGCGCCAGCCGGTCCGGCCCGATCCGGTCCCCGCTTGTCCAGCTCAGCTCAGCCGCCTCGATCAGTGCCAGCCGGTGCCGCCATCCGGCCGGGCCGCGCAACAGACGGTCGTCAAGCGCCCCCAACCGGCCCGCAACCCGCGCAAGATCGGCGGCGCGGCCGGCCTCGGCGCGCTGCCAGTCCGACAGACGCTGCGCCGCGTCGGCGTCGTCACGAAAGAGGGCCTCCTCATCCGGCTCCGGTGGACCGGGCAGAAACCAAAGATCCTCCTCGGGGCCGAAAGCACCCGGATCGAAATCCTCCTGTTCAATTCGTGGTCCCGACATATGCGCAGAATGAGCCCATTTCGCAGATCGGGTAAAGAGCGCCCCTGGCTTGCGCTACTTCAGAAGCGCGCGCAGCTCATAGACCAGTGCAAGCGCATCGCGCGGGGTCAGCTCGTCAGGAAGGACCGCGCGCAGTCTCTGTTCCGCCTCGGAAGGCTCTGTTTTGGCAGGCGGGCGGACGGGCATCGGCGGCGCTGCGGCAAAGAGCGGCAGATCGTCGATCAACGCCTCGCGCCGCCCACCCCCTTCGCGCTCGCCCTTCTCCAGCGCATCCAGCACGACCCGCGCCCGTTCGACCACCGACGCGGGCAGCCCCGCCAGCCGCGCGACCTGCACACCGTAGGACCGGTCGGCCGTGCCCTGCCGCACCTCGTGAAGGAAGATGACCTCGCCCTCCCATTCCTTGACCGTGACGGTCGCGTTGTCGACCCCGTCAAGGCGTTGGGCAAGGGCCGCAAGCTCATGATAATGCGTGGCGAATATCGCGCGGCAACGGTTGACGGCCTGCAGATGTTCCAGCGTGGCCCAGGCGATGGACAGGCCGTCATAGGTGGCGGTGCCGCGCCCGATCTCGTCCAGGATCACCAGCGCGCGGTCATCGGCCTGATTGAGGATCGCGGCAGTCTCGACCATCTCGACCATGAAGGTCGACCGGCCCCGGGCCAGATCGTCCGAGGCGCCGACGCGGCTGAAGACCTGACTGACCACCCCGACATGCGCCTGACGCGCCGGAACCCAGGCCCCCACCTGCGCCAGAATGGCGATCAGCGCATTCTGCCGCAGGAAGGTGGATTTGCCGGCCATGTTCGGCCCGGTCAGAAGCCAGATCGGTGCGTCTTTCAGGTTGCAGTCATTCGCCACGAAGGGCGCCCCCTCGCGCCGCAGCGCCGCCTCGACTACCGGATGCCGCCCGCCCGCAATCTCGAAGGCGCGACTGTCGTCCACCTCGGGCCGGCACCAGTCGGCGCTGCGGGCAAGGTCGGCCAGGGCGGCGGCAAGGTCGATCTCGGCCAGCGCCTGCGCCAGTGCGGCAAGCGGTCCTGCGTGATCCAGAATCGCCTCTCTCAGGCTGGAATAGAGACGCTTTTCCACCTCGAGCGCCTGCCCGCCCGCGTTCAGGATGCGGGTTTCCAGCGCGCTGAGTTCCACCGTCGTGAAACGCACCTGATTGGCGGTCGTCTGACGATGGATGAAGGTTTCCGACAGCGGCGGCGACATCATCCGGGCGGCATGGGTGTCGGTCGTCTCGATGAAATAGCCCAGCACGTTGTTGTGCTTGATCTTGAGGCTCTGGATGCCGGTCATCTCGATGAACTGACCCTGCATCCCGGCGATCACGCCCCGGCCTTCGTCCCGAAGCTGGCGCAACTCGTCCAGTTCGGCATCGAAGCCCGGCGCGATGAATCCCCCGTCGCGCGCCAACAGCGGCGGTTCGGCCACAAGCGCGCTGTCAAGCAGGTCGTGCAGCGCGTCATGCCCGGTCAGGTCGCTTGCGGCGCGGGCCAGAACATCGGGCAATTCGGCCCCGGCCATCCGGTCGGCAACCCGGCCCGCCGCCTGAATCGTGTTGCGGATGGCCGCCATGTCGCGCGGGCCGCCCCGGTCCAGCGCAAGGCGCGACAGCGCCCGGTCAAGGTCGTGCGCGCCGCGCAGCATGTCGCGCAGGTCGCGGGCAAGGGGGGCGTCGGTCACCATATGGCTGACCGCGTCCTGCCGCGCCCGGATCAGCGGCAGCGCGCAAGAGGGCGAGGACAGCCGCCGCTCAAGAAGCCGTGCGCCGCCTGCCGTGACCGTGCGGTCGATGGCGGCCAGAAGCGATCCGGCCCGCCCGCCGCCCGTGGCATGGGTCAGTTCCAGCGACCGCCGCGTCGCCCCGTCGATCTGCATCGCGCCCGAGACGGTTTCCTGCACGGGCGGCCGCAACAGGGGGAGTTTCCCTTTCTGCGTGATCTCAAGGTATTCGGCCAGCGCGGCCATCGCCGACACCTCGGCCCGGGCAAAGCTGCCGAAGGCGTCCAGCGTCTGCACAGCGTAAAGCGCGCAAAGCCGCCTTTCGCCATTCGTGCTGTCGAATGCCCCGCGTGACAGGGGCGTGGCGGCCGCACCGGAATCAGACACTATTCGGGCATGAACCCTGTCATTCGCCTCGGAAAGCAGCACCTCGCTCGGCGCCAGCCGGGCCAGTTCCGGACCCAGCCGCACGGGGGGGCACAGCATCACCGACAGCGCCCCGGTCGAGATATCGACCCAGGCCAGCGCGCTTTCCTCGCGCACCTCGGCGAAGGCGGCAAGGTAGTTGTGCCGCCGCGCATCCAGCAGCGCATCCTCGGTCAGGGTGCCGGGGGTGACAAGGCGCACCACCTCGCGCCGGACGACCGACTTGGACCCGCGCTTCTTCGCCTCGGCGGGGTCTTCCATCTGTTCGGCGATGGCCACGCGAAAACCCTTGCGGATCAGCGCCAGAAGATAGCCCTCGGCGCTGTGGACAGGCACGCCGCACATGGCGATGTCCTGCCCCAGATGCTTGCCGCGTTTCGTCAGCGCAATATCCAGCGCCTCGGCGGCGGCGACGGCATCGTCGAAGAACATCTCGTAGAAATCGCCCATCCGGTAGAACAGGAGCGCATCGGGATGCGCGCCCTTGATCTCCAGATACTGCGCCATCATCGGCGTGACGGCGTCGGCCGTTACCATGCATTCCCCCCGGAAGCGGTTCCCGGGCAGACTAGCCAGAGCGGGCGGGGGGTGGAAGCGTCACTTGGCGAAGGGTGCCGCATCGCCCCAAAGGGCCAGGACCCGCGCATCGCGCCCGCAGGCCTCGCGGTAAAGCCCGTAGGCGACAGACTGGCGGCGGGGGCCGAAGCGGGTGAGGACGAAGTCGGACCCCTTGTAGTAATCCTGATGATAGTCTTCGGCCTCGTAGAAGGCCCCGAGCGACAGGACGGGTGTCACGACGGCCTGCCCAAGATCGGCTTCGGCCCGCGCGATGGCAGCCCGCGCCACCTGCGCCTCATCGGCATCGGCGGCGAAGATCGCGGTCCGGTAGCTTTCGCCCCGGTCGCAGAACTGGCCGCCGGGATCGGTCGGATCGACCGAACGCAGGAACATGTGCAAAAGCGTCTCGCGGTTGATGCGGGCGGGGTCATAGAAGATCTGCACCGCCTCGTAATGGCCCGTTCCACCGCGGGTGACCATCTCGTAGGTCGGGTCGGGCACGGTGCCGCCGGTATAGCCCGACACCACCTCGATCACGCCGGGCACCTTCTCGAAATCGGCTTCGACGCACCAGAAGCAGCCGCCCGCGACAGTCAGGGTCCGGATCTCCTGTGCGGGGGCGAGCGTCGCCAGCATCGTAAGCATCAGCGCAGCAAGCCAGTGTCTCATATCGGTCCCCTTGTGTGATCGCTGCCAGCATAACGGGGTGCGATGCGAAATGGATCATCCGTCACGCAGGCTTGACCGCGCCCTGACACATGATTCTGCGCTTGGCGATGGCGGATGGTTCGGCTTAGCCTTCGCCAGCCGCAGCTGTGCAGGGATGGCTCCGATGGCCGGAACCTCGACCGCAACCCAGACGGAAGATGCCGATACGGCCGCGCTCTCGGCCGCGCTGCCGTTGCTGCGGACGATCCAGATCCGCGGGCTTGCGATGATTGTGGCAACGCTCCTTGCCATGTTGGCGCTGATCGTTCTTGTCGGCTTCGGGGCGGAGACCCAGGTCAATGTCACGGTCATCGGACTGATGTGCGGGATCGGGGCGATCCTGTGGATCCACGATCACGTCCGAAAGGACCACGAGGCCGAGATCATGCCTATCGTCGCCGGCACCTTCGGGCTTGATTTCGTCAAGCACCCGGTCGGGTTTCTCGAGACGATCCCCGCCACGATCCCGCCCCGGTCCTACCGCACCGTCCTCGACGACGGGCTGAGCGGGACCATCGCCGAACGCAAGTGGCGCTTTGCCGAGGTGAAGACCCAATCAGGTGGCAAGAACAACCGCGTCTATTTCGACGGCGCTGTCATCGCCGTTCAGGCGGGCGCATCCCTGCCGCAGTTCATCATCGCGCGGCACGAAGATACCCGCGGATCGTTCTGGAAGGGCCGTGCCCGGATCGACCTGTCGCAAGAGCCGCTTGCACCCCATTCCTTCGGTGGTTGGCTGACAGGGTTCGGCCTCTGGTCGCGCCAATTGCGGGATGGGCAATTCGCCCCGATCGAGCAGCTCTGCGACGACATCGCCCGGTCGGTTGGTCGTCTGGGGCATGGGGCGGAACTCTGTATGATCGCCTCGGACGGGCCCGAGATCGTCGTGGCGATCACCCACAAGCACGAGATGTTCCGCATCGGTGGCCTGTTTGCGACCCGCAGCAGCGTTCTGGCCGATATCCGCAAGGTCGCCGACGAGGTTGCCCCGGTGATCGAGGTCGTCACCGCCATCCTGCGTGCCGAAGCGGCAATGTCGTCATCGACGACCTGACAACTCTGCGGCCCGGTCAGGCGAGACCGCCTTGCCTGCCTTTCGCTTTGGCCGAGATAATCCGGGGGGCAGCGCCCCCCGCGCCCCGCTCAACCCAGCCGTGCTTTCCGCGTCGCGATCAGCCTGAGCCGCAGTGCGTTCAGCCGGATGAATCCCGCCGCATCCTTCTGGTCATAGGCGCCGGCGTCATCCTCGAAGGTCACATGGGCCTCGGAATACAGCGAATGCTCGGACCAGCGCGCCACGGTGCGGGCGTGACCCTTGTAAAGCTTCACGCGCACCGTGCCCGTCACATGTTCCTGGCTCTTGTCGATCAGCGCCTGAAGCATCTCGCGTTCGGGGCTGAACCAGAAGCCGTTGTAGATCAGTTCCGCATAGCGCGGCATGATCTGGTCCTTCAGATGCCCGGAGCCCGCGTCCAGCGTGATCTGCTCGATCCCGCGATGCGCCTCGAGAAGGATCGTGCCCCCCGGCGACAAATAGAACCCACGCGACATCATTCCGACCAAGCGGATCTCCACCACATCCAGACCCCCGATCACAAGCTTGCCGCCC
>JAFIEN010000061.1 GCA_020832515.1 Rubellimicrobium sp.
GCTGGCAAGCCCAGCCTTGGTGCGCTCGCGGATCAGGGCGCGCTCGAACTCGGCTGCGGCGCCCAGAACCTGCAGGGTGAACTTGCCCTGCGGCGAAGATGTGTCGATCGGGTCCGTGAGAGATCGGAAGAAAGCGCCCTTGGCTTCCAGCCGCTCGATAATCTCCAGCAGGTGCGACAGAGACCGCGCCAAGCGGTCGATACGCACAACGACCAGCGTATCGCCCTTGCGGATCCGTTCCAGCATACGGGCCAGCACCGGCCGCGCGCGGTTTCCGCCCGAAGCCTGCTCCTCATGGATTTTGGCGCAGCCTGCGGATTTCAGGGCCTGCGACTGGGGCAGGGGGGTCTGATCTTCGGTCGAGACGCGCGCGTAGCCAGTCAGCGGCATCCAAACATGCCGTTTGCAGTTTCATCTGTCGCAGGTAAACGACCGGTTGTAAGCGAATGCAAGGCTGCTCTCTGTGACGCTGTTGAGCAGAAAGCCCCCGGTTTCCATAGGCTGAGCGCGATCAGGGCGCTGTCGCGCATGATCGTGCGCGCGTGCCATATGAGGTGCATCGGCACCCCCCGAAAGAACCCTTGGGTGATTTGCAACATCGCCGTGTTTTGCACATATGAAGCCTTTGGCACCTTGTGGGCAAGACGAAGCTGATGAACGCCTTGCCGATGTGGAGGAGGTGACGGGGCACGGGCGGTTGCGCATGTGGCGCGTGGTCTGACCGTCGCTTCGCGGGCCCGCGACCGGCCGGCACCCGTCGGGTGCGTATGTGCATCGGGGATGAATTTGCTGCACACTTGCGAAGTGTGCAGCGCCTTGATATTGGATGCACACAACCCGGAGCGGCGCATGTCCATCACGTCCCATTCCCGCGCGGCGCAGGTTGCCTATCAGGACCTGCTGCGGCTGCACCTGGACGAGACGGCTTCCGAGTTGATCGGAAGTGTCGAGGAGCGGGTGCGCGGAGGGCGTGTCTACCTCTACGACAAGTTCCGCATCGGCACCTCGATGAAGAGCCGGTATCTGGGCGAGGGCACGCCGGAGCTGCGCGCCCGCCTCGCGCGGGCGGCCGAGCTGAAGGCAGAGGCCGAGGGGCGCCGCGCGACGATGGCGCGGCTGGCGAGAGTTCTGCGGGCTGAAGGCTTGATCGGCACCGACCGGGACACGGGTTCCCTGCTTCTGGCATTTGCGCGCGCCGGTGTCTTCAGGTTGGGCGGAACCTTGGTCGGCACGGCCGCCTATGCGCTCTATCAGGGCGAGTTGGGCGTACGCTTCGACTCGGAAGAGCTTGCCCAGACCGGCGATCTGGACTTGGCCGGCTTCGAGCGCCTTTCGGTCGCACTGGGCGACACGGTCGAGGAGAACCCGGGCGCCATTCTGCAGGCGCTGAAATTCGATCCGGTGCCCGGATCGCAGGATCGGCAGGTCTGGAAGTGGCGCCAGAACAGAGGCGTGGCCATGGTCGAGTTCCTGACGCCAGCTTTCGGCGAGGAAACGGTCAAGCCCCTTCCTGCCCTCGGGGTAAGCGCGCAGGGGCTTAACTATCTGAACTATCTGATCGCCGAACCGATCCCGGCTCTCGCGCTGTACCGGTCCGGCGTTCTGGTTCAGATCCCCCGGCCCGAGAGGTTCGCGATCCACAAGCTGATCGTCGCCGACCGCCGCCGCGATGGCCCCGATCGGGCCAAGGCCCGGAAGGACCGCGCGCAGGCGGCACATCTGATCGAGATCCTCGCGCAGGACCGGCCCGATGACTTGCGCGATGCCCGCGACGACGCAAGGTCGCGCGGACCACGCTGGCGCGAACGGATGGACGCCAGTCTTTCACGGTTGCCACGCACCGCAGCGGTCCTTGGCGGTCTTGAGTGAGCTATCCCGAGGCCCGGCAGGGCGGATTGCGCTTGACGAATTCGGCCGCCGGGTTCCGGCCCGGAGGGAGAGGCACCGGCCGGTCGCAGCCCGGTTCCGCGAAATCAAGCCCTGCGACCCCGGAAGCGTAAAGCCCCGGCATTCCGCCCGGCCCGGGCCAGCTGGCGCAGGCCGGGCCGCCTGATGCCGCTGCCGGATCAGCCGACCAGCGTTTCGGTCGATGCAAAGAACATCGCCTGTGAGACTGCCGAACGGACCTGTTCCGCCGAAAAGGGTTTCGTGATCAGAAAGGCCGGTTCGGGCTTCTCGCCGGTCAGCAGCCGGTCGGGGAAGGCGGTGATGAAGATCACCGGCACGTCGCCCAGTATGGACAGAAGATCGCGGACCGCATCGACGCCCGAGGAATTGTCGGCAAGCTGGATGTCGGCAAGGATCAGCTGGGGCAAGGTGTCCTTGCCAAGGGCGACGGCCTGGTCGCGCGTCCGGGCAATGCCCGTCACCTCGTGGCCCATGTCCCGGACGATGTTGCGCAGGTCGAAGGCGATCAGCGGTTCGTCCTCGATGATCATCACCTTGCCGCGCACGCTGGCCGCCATCTCGCGATAGGCGATGGTCACCAGCTCTTCGGCTTCGGCCGCATCGGTCTGCATGATGGCGCCGATCGCGGCATGGTCGAACTCTTCGATGGTTCGCAAGAGCAGCGCCTCGCGCGTGTTCGGGGTCAGCGCCGACAAGAGGGTCTGGGCGCGCGCCTCGACACCGCTTTCGGCGGCCGCACCCTCGGCCTGCAGGACCGGCGCGCCGGTTGTCCGCCAGACGGCATGAAAGGCCCGAAACAGCGCGATCTTGACGGTGTCGGCATCCTCGAGAAGCGAGCGGTCGGCAATCATCGCCTCCAGCGTCGCGGCGGCGTAGCGATCGCCGGTTTC
The DNA here is from genome assembly GCA_020832515.1 of Rubellimicrobium sp. Taxonomy (GTDB): domain Bacteria; phylum Pseudomonadota; class Alphaproteobacteria; order Rhodobacterales; family Rhodobacteraceae; genus JAFIEN01. The sequence goes on from JAFIEN010000061.1 coordinate 2,799, forward strand.
CTGACTGCCGGTCAGCGCGCGCGCATAGCGGCGCAGGCTGGGCAGTTCCGCCGCGATCTGCAGGGCCTTGCTCTCGGGGGGCGGAAGGGTCCGGGCCGTCAATTCCTGTGATGTGTCGTTCCGGGTCATGTCGATCCACTTTTTTTCAGGCTTTCGCGGAACCAAACGCCGTTCGCGGAGTTTGGTTCCCGACCGTGTTGGGATTTTGTGCGCGCGGGCCGGTGTGGTTGCACCGAGGCGAAACCGGGCACAGGATCGAAGCCAGAGATGGAAAGCGACAGCGTGCAGATGAAGACACCAGAGAATGAACGTGGGGGCAAGCGCGAGCTGCCCGCTTCCGTCGAGCAGCAGATCAACGAAAACCTCAGGCTGCTGTATCAACAGCATCTGCAGCAGGATCTGCCGGACCGGTTGAAGGATCTGGTCGCCCGGCTGCGCGCAGGGGAGGATGACGGATGAGCGATGCATCCTGGACCCACATCCCGGGCGATGCGCCGGGTGATGACCTGCGGACCTTTGAGCCGCCTTGCGACGGGCGATCCGATGCCTCTGCCGGATCGGCGGGACCGGCAAGGGGGGCGGCTGGGGCGGGTGGCGAGGCCGGCGCAGACCCCCGCGAGGTGATTCTCGAACATCTGCCTGCCTTGCGTGCCTTTGCGCTGAGCCTGGCGCGCAACCCGGCGACGGCCGACGACATGGTGCAGGACACGGTGCTGAAGGCCTGGAAGAAGTTCCATCTTTTCACGCCCGGCACCAACTTGCGGGCCTGGCTCTTCACCATCCTGCGCAACAACCTGAACTCCCAGCGGCGCAAGCGTCGGCGCGAAGTGCCCGACAGCGACGGCGCTCTGGCGGCGCGGCTGGTCTCGAAGCCCGATCATGACGGGCGACTGGCGCTGGCCGAGCTGAACGAGGCCCTTGCGCAATTGCCGCACGAGCAGCGCGAGGCGTTGATCCTTGTCGGTGCGATGGGATTTACGGTGGAAGAGGCGGCCGGGACCTGCGGCTGTGCCCCCGGCACGATCAAGAGCCGGGCCAATCGCGGGCGGCGCGCTCTGGCGGATATGCTGGGCCTTGACCATGCCAGCGGGATGACGGCAACCGACGCCACGGCGATGGCGGTGCTTGCAGCGCCCGACCAGCCCGGCTGAACGCCCGACATGCGACGGATATTGCGCCCCGGTCCGCTGCTGCGCGACCTGTTCGATCGGCTGTCGGTGCGGCTGATGATCCTGATGTCGGCCGCGCTTCTGCCGCTGGGTGCGATTGCCATCGGCACGACGGTGCAGCTGTCGCGGGCAAGCGAGCGGGTGGGCGAGCGTCACCTTGTCGCGCTTGCGGCGGATGCCATGGCCGGCGAACGTGCCCTGGTGGAAAGCGCGCTTGCCTCGGCCCGCGCGCTGCCGCCGCTGGTGCTCGAGCGTCTGGCGGCCGGCGAGGATTGCGACGGCTTTCTTGGCAGCTATGTCGCAAGGTCCAGCCTTTACAGCCACATCACCTTTATCGCGCCGGATGGCTCGACCGCCTGCAGTTCGTCGGGCGAGAGGTTGACCTTCGGCGAAAGTCCGGCCTTCCGGAACTTGCTGGAAAGGCCCCGCACCGTGATCAATGCCGTGCCGGCGGGACGCGCCTCGGGGATTCCGGTGGTGATCGTAACCCGTCCGGTGTTCGATGACCGAACCCTTGCAGGCTTCGTGTCGGTCTCGATCGCGCAGGCGTCGATGGATGCCATCGGGCGGCGGGTCGTCGAGGATGCGCCGACAGCCGCGATCCTGATGAACGAGCTGGGCGTCGTCATCAGCCAGGCCAACGACAGCCCCCGGATGGCGGACATGCCGTCGCCCGAGCGACTGGCCGAGCTTGCCGCAGAGGGCGGCAGCGCAGTCGTCAGGGAGCGCACGCGCGAGGGTGACGTTGCGGTGTTCGCCGTCTCGGAACTGATCCCGCAGAGGCTCTTTGCGGTGGCGATGTGGGAAGATGGTGCGCCCGAGGTGGCTGCGCTTGCGCCTGCGCGCCTGCCGCTTCTGTTTCCTGCGGCGATGTGGCTGGCCAGTCTGGCCGTGGTGCTTTTGTCGATCCACTACCTCGTGCTTCGGCATCTGCGGCAGATCAATCGGCAGGTGCGGCGCTTTGCCATCGGACAGCGCGATGTGCCGGCCGATCTGCCCGCGCCCGCCCCGGTCGAGCTGCGCGAGGTGCAGTCGACCTTCGGCAAGATGGCGCGGATCATCGCCCGTGACGAGGAAGAGCGCGAACAGGCGCTCCACGAAAAGACGGTGCTGCTGAAAGAGCTGCATCATCGGGTCAAGAACAACCTGCAGCTCATCGCCTCGATCATCAATCTTCAGCTGCGCCAGATCGACGATCGCGAGGCGCGCCGCGTCCTGCGCGCCGTGCAGGAACGGGTGCTGGGCCTCGCGACGGTGCATCGTGCGCTTTACGACGAGCATCAACTGGATCAGGTGCGCGCCGATCGGGTGATGGAAGAGATCCTTCGCCGCGTCGCCGGGATCGGCAGCGTGCCCGGAAGCGGGACCCGGCTTGAGCTTTCGCTGGAGCCGATCCTTCTGGATGCGGACCGGTTGGTGCCGCTGTCCTTCGTCGCCACCGAGGCGGTGACCAACGCCTTGAAGCACGGCAACGGCCCGGGCGGCGGGCAGGGCCTGTGGATCGGGGTCGAGCTTGCCCGGGAGGGCACCGGGGCGGATGCCCCCGGCGGCAAGGACCTTGTCGTCCTGCGGGTCCGGAACACTCTGCCCAAGCCCGCCCCGTTTCCCGCCGGGGCAGGTGGTGCGGCAGACGGACCTGCCGGCGAGCAACCCGACTGGGATCGCTCCGGCGACGGGCTTGGCAGCGAACTCTTGGAGGCCTTCGCGATGCAGCTTGACGGCGACGTCGTGTCAGGACCGGCCGAGCACCCCGACCACGGGCCGATCTGGCAGGTCGCGCTGCGGTTTCCGCTGCCGCCGGGCCTTGGCGAGCGCACAGCCACAAGACCTGCGGTCGAGGGGCAGGGTCCGTCCGATCCTGCCGGACGGCCCCCGATGGAGACCACCTCCGGCCACGCGGCCCCGCACGGTTGAACGGGTTGGCCGGGTCAGGGCGCGTCCCCGGCCTGTCGCATTGCTGCGGCGGACCTGCCATGCGCCCGCCCTGGCCCCGAGCCTGATCGCGACGCCCTGACCTGTGGCTCTGGCTGCCGGGCTTGCCGTTTCCCTGTGAACGAAAGGACATTCATGACCGACCGAGCAACCGCCTTGACGCAGACCTTCATCGACGACCTGCAAGGCCGCAGCCCCGGCGAAGAGGCATGGATCGACGCCGTCGAGGCGATTGCCCGGGATGTGTTGACGGTGGAAAAGGCAAACGCCGCCTTTGCCGCCGCCCGGGTGCTGGAACGGCTGGCCGAGCCGGACCGCGTCATCGCCTTTCGCGTGACCTGGCGCGACGATGCCGGCCGCGTGCAGATCAACCGTGGCTGGCGTGTGCAACAATCGAACCTGCTGGGTCCGTACAAGGGCGGGCTGCGCTGGCATCCCGGCACCACACTGCCGGTTCTGAAATCGCTGGCTTTCGAGCAGGTGTTCAAGAACGCGCTGACCGGCCTGCCGCTGGGCGGCGCCAAGGGCGGCGCGGATTTCGATCCGCGGGGCCGCTCGCCGGCCGAGATCGAGCGCTTTGCCATGGCCTTCATGGCGCAGCTTGCACCCGATATCGGCCCCGACCGTGACGTGCCCGCCGGCGACATGGGCGTGGGCGCGCGTGAGCTGGGCCTGCTGAGCCGCGCCTGGATGTCCCATGCGCGAAGCTGGGGCGGGGCCCTGACCGGCAAGCCCCTCTGCCTTGGCGGAAGCCCGCTTCGGGTCGAGGCAACAGGATATGGCCTTGTCTATTTTCTCTGCGTCATGCTCGAGGCGGCCGGCGAGGGGATCGAAGGTCGTCGCATCGCCTTGTCGGGCCGCGGGAACGTCGCGCTCCACGCGGCGCGCAAGGTCCGTGGGATGGGTGGGAAGGTGATCGCGCTTTCGTCCCGTGCCGGGGTCTGGCACGCGCCCGACGGCATGTGGGGCGACTCGATCGACTGGCTGGCCGAGGCGACCGGCGAGGATGCCACGGACCCACCCGGGCGTCTTGGCCTCGATTTCCTGGCCGGGCAGAAGCCGTGGTCGCTTGAGCCCGGGATTGCGCTGCCCTGCGCCACGCAGCACGAACTGGACGAAGATGACGCCCGCGCCCTGATCGACGGCGGATGCCGCTTCGTGGCCGAGGGGGCCAACATGCCGCTGACGCCCGGCGCCGCGCGCGCGCTGGAGCGTGCGGGCATCGTCGCGGCCCCGGGCAAGGCGGCAAATGCTGGCGGGGTCGCGGTATCGGGGCTCGAGATGCGCCAGAACGCGGGCTTTGCCCGCTGGACTGCGGCACATGTCGACACGGACCTGCGCCACATCATGCGCAGGCTGCACGACCGGGTGGCCAACGAAGGGCGCGCAACCGACAGCGCCGGCAAGGGCTGTGCGGTGGACTATCGGCGCGGTGCCAACCTTGCCGCCTATCGCCGTCTGGCGCGGGCCGTGGTAGATGGCGGGGCGCTCTGAGCGGGAACCGCATCCCGCGCCTGCGCGTTGTCCCTTCGATCCGGGTTGCCAGCCGGCAACGCCGCAAGTTTCATAAGGAGAGATGACATGCGTGTTGCGCTTCTTTGGCTGTTGGGAATTCCGCTTCCGGTGATCCTGATCCTGTTCCTGCTGGGTGTGTTCTGATCCGGCCGTCCCATCCGGCATCGGCCCACCCGCCCTGTTCACCCATGAAAGACCCCGCCGGCCCTGCCTGCGGGGTCTTGTCCTGTCTGGCGGGCGCCCGGCAGTCCATGACGGGCCATGGCGCGACATGGAACGAAAACCGTGCTGGCGCATTGTCTTGATGACGCAGTAAATCAGGAAAGGCCCTCTCATGACAAACAACCTGATCCTTGCCGGGGCGCCCGACGCGCCCGGAGACCAACCCGGTGGCGAAGGGGACGAGATCGCCCGGCTTCACCAGCTTCTCATCCGCCTCGTCGACACGCTGGACGGTTTCGACAAGGTCCTGGAAAAGGCCGAGCCCGAGTTCGTCGGCGTCGCCGAGGACTTTTGCGGGCTCCATCGCGGGCAGATCGAACGTGTGCGCCGCATGCTTGTGGATCTGGGTGAAGACGGCGGCTCGGACGGCTCGGTTCTGGGGACGGTCAACCGCGCGGTGGTCGAAATGCGCTCGTGGTTCACCGAGATCGGACCGAACATCCTTGACGGGATCGTGGATGGCGAAAAGCGCCTGATCGAGGACTTCGATGCAGTGATCGCCGCCTCGCCCAGCGTCGAACGGCGCGGGAGCATTGATCAGATGCTTGGCGAGACGGTTGCATTGCTCCATCGCCACGCCCCGGGCAAGCTCTGATTCCCCGAGCTGGCCCCCCGCCCTTGCCCCCTGTGGGACGACATTCAAGCCGCTGGCGCAGATCGCCAGCGGCTTCTTGCTGTGGGCTGCATCTCTGGTCCGGCCCGGTGCCGTGCATGATCCCAGGCGCCGTTCGGCCAATGAAAACGGCCGCAGCGGGGGGTGCTGCGGCCGATCCATTGACCACCGTCATCGGCAGTGGACCCGTTCAGACGGGAGGTGTTCCGCGCACTGCCCGGGCGACCATCGCCACGACGAACAGGACGAGGAAGATAAAGAACAGGATCTGGGCGATACCGGCCGAAGCGCCGGCAATTCCGGTAAATCCAAGGGCTGCCGCAATCAGGGCGACGATGAAAAAGGTCAGAGCCCAACCAAGCATGTGCATTCTCCTTCGTTGCAAGTATCGGCGCGTGCCGTTGCAAAGGGAACGCGCGAAACCGGATGCGGTTCCGGGAAATGCAGGGTCAATGAAATGCAGCGTCGATGCGACCCGGAAACAGCCAGGACCAGAGCGCCGCCACCCGGCGCGCACAGGCGCCTTGACGGGCGATCAGATCAGCGGTCACCCCCCCTGCGCAGCGCGGCAAGGGCGAAGGCCAGCTTGCCCCGCACCGCGGGCGGCAGGACGAAGGGATAGAGATCGGCCAGCCCCATGGCCCGGTTGACATGGTTCAGAGCCAGCCCGATTTCGGCCGCATGTTCGATCAGGGCAAGCGGATCGGATGCCCCATCGGCGTCCCGCAACCGTCCGCCGCGATCGCCCAGCCGCAACCCCGCCGCATCGAAACTGTGGGCGATGTCGAACAGGTGCAACGCATGGGCGGCGGTCTCGGCCCAGTCTTCATGCGGATGCGCGGTGGCGTAGCCGCTGATATGCGTTTCGCCGGGTGGTCGAGGGTTGGCGTAATGGGCCTCGAGCGCCTTGCCATAGTCGGTGCGTTCATCACCGAAGCGGGCGCGAAATTCATTCAGGAAGCCGCCGTCGACGCCAAGCCGCCAGAACAGGAAATGTGCAATCTCATGCCGCAGATGGCCCATCATGGTGCGGTAAAGCTCGCCCAGTTCGGCCTGACGCAGCGCCACACGCGCCGGATCGGCCTCCGAGACATTCAGCGTGATCACACCGTCGGCATGCCTTATGGTCACCTGCACCGCACCGCCCGCGGTCTGCTCTGCCACCATGTCGAAGACCGGAAGTGGCCCGCGATCCGTGGGGCCGAACCAGCCCAGCCGCATCAGACCCCAAAGCACCCAGCGTTTCGCCGCCTCGGCCTGTTGCCAGTCATGCGCATTCCTTGCGACGCCCGGGTCGGGGATCGTGCGCGTGGTGGCGCAGGACAGGCAGCGTGCCCCGGCGTCCCTGTTCCCTGACGCGGACGTCCAGTTGCAACCGATGACACCCCGCTGGTCGCAGGCCCCCGCCCCGGCCCCGCCCCCGCCCGGCACCATGCGCGCGGCGAACGGATCAAGGGCGACGACCTGACCGCAGGCAAGGCAGGCCAGACTGTCGAAATACAATCGCGCTTCGCAGGCGGGGCAGGAAAAGATCTGCATGTCGGTCCTCGATGGCGGCAATGGCAGTCGCGACCCGGGCCATCGCCGTGCATAGGTCAGGGCACAGGTCAGGCGCGCCAGGGGCGGGGGCGCGCGGGAAGCAGTTCAACGAAAACGCGCCCCGGCCCGATATGTTCCCACCCGGCTGCACGCCCCGGACCGCTGTGCACCGGTCCCGCTGCTCATGCAACCTGTCGGGCGGTTGCGCGTTGGTCTGTCATGGTGGCGATCCCGGCACATCCGGGGTGCCATCTTCTGCCAGCTGCCCGCAACTTGCCACCGGTGTCATTCACGCCGGTGGCCCTTTCCTGTGCGGAAACAGATCAAACCACGGATATTATTAAAGTTTCCCCAACCCGGAACCCGTTTCGCAGCGCCGCGTTGACTGGACGAGCGCCCCGGACGGGGGCGCGGCGAAAACAGTATCAGGAGATCTGAAGATGAAAAAGTTCATGCTGACTACGGCAATGTGCACCGGCGTGGCCTTCGCGGCCATCGCGCAAACTGCCGAAGACGTCACCGAAGGACATGCGATGATGGACAACAACGTCCCCGCCTTCCTGTCGAGCGACTTCACCGGCAAGTCGATCTACACACTCGACACCGATGCCTCCCGCGCGATCGGGCAGGATGCCGCCATGATGACCCCGGCCGAGCGCGACCGGCTGCGCTGGACCAGTTCCGGCACCTTCATCGCCGAGCGCGACAGCTGGAGCAACGTCGGCTCGATCGACGATATCGTCATGACCAAGGACGGCGAGATCCGCGGTGTCCTTGTCGATGTCGGCGGCTTCCTGGGCTTCGGAGCCCGCACCGTGAAGCTTGACATCGACCAGCTCTACTTCGTGACCGAGGAAGGTGCGCCCGAGGATATCGACGATTTCTTCGTGGTGGTCGCGATGACCGAGGCCGAACTGGAGAACCTTCCCGAATGGGACCACGATCAGCTGCGGGCCGGCTTCGAGGTTCGGTCCTACGGCGAATGGGATCCTGCCGACATCGGGCAGGCGCAGGGCACCCCGGTTCCGGCCGATGGTGCCGCACCGGGCGTCGGGCCGGTGTTCACCGAACAGCACCAGATGCTCGAGGGAGAGGAGCGGACGGCAGATCGCCTGATGGGCGCGAGTGTCTATGACGCCCATGGCGACAACATCGGCCGGGTCGATAATGTTGTCATCGGTGGCGACAACGCCATCGAGAGCGTCATCGTCGATGTCGGTGGCTTCCTCGGCATCGGCGCGCACACCGTGATGCTGCCGGCCGATGACGCCCGGATCGGCTGGAGCGATGCCGACGGCGACGTGCGCGTGCAGGTGTCGATGACGGCCGAACAGCTTGAGGGGATGCCCGCCTACGAGGGCTGAGGGTCAGCATTCGCCGACCTGAAACGATGATCCCGCCGGGGGGGCCAGGTTGGCCCCCCTTTCCTGCGGCTTCCGCGTTGACCACATCAACGTGGCAGCCGACTACACAGATAGTCTATACATTGAAAACTTTGTGCTGAAGACATACAAAACCTAGAGGCTTGGACAATTTGACGGTGCAGTATGGCAAAGAAGATCGCTACAATTGGGATGCTTCTTGCGTCGGATGTTGTGGAAAGTGTTGAGTTCGCCAGTAAGGTTTCGCTGCTGGACTATGATATCATATTGTTCCGTCCAGATTTAACTGATTTCATTGGACTCTATGGCACAGTAAGCCGTTACAAAGGGAAACCGTGCCTAAGTGAGGTGAAATCATTTGAACTCAGGGAGGCCTGTGAACATTGGCGCAGAGAAATCAAGGAGGCTATCGAGATTGGAAAAACCGTTATCGTGCACCTATGCGAACCGGAGGAATTTTACGTCCAAACTGGGAGAAATCGAACGTCCATATCTGCCGTTGAATGGTTCACAAATTACCATTCTCTTCCGATCGAGCTAGATTGGACCGCAGCTCAAGGGCGCGAGGTCGTTTTGCGCGCCGAGCACCGCCAGATTCTGTCGACCTATTGGGATAGGTTTTGCTCATGGTCGATCTATCAGGTCACGTTAATAGATGCAGAAAATAACGCCTGCCTTGTTACAAGGAACGGCGGTAAATCTGTGGGCCTGCACTTCAGGGCCACTTTCGGGGAGGGCGGCAATCTATTTTTGCTTCCTGATATAAACTTTGATGATGATGCCTGGTTTGAAGAAGACCAAAATGAGGAGGGCTACCTACCATTTACGAAGGCCGCTGAGCAGTTTGCTGCTTCATACATCACAGAGATTGTGGCGCTCGATCACAGCTTAAAGCTAGGGTTGGAGCGGACAGCAGAACCGGAATGGGCAAAAGGGCCGAGCTATGCGATGACCGCAGAGCGCCGTGTTCACGGAGAGCTGCTTCTTGCAGAGGAAGCGCTCGAGCGGGCCCAACGGAAGAAGGAAGAACTCAAGACCGAACTCATCGAAGTTGGTATGCTTCGTGGCCTCCTTTACGAGACTGGAAAGCCACTTGAGGCTGTCGTTCTGAAGGCCCTTCAAATCCTCGGCTTTGAGGCCGAGAACTTCGAAGATGAAAGCAACGAATTCGATGCTGTTTTCATGTCTTCTGAAGGCCGCCTTTTAGGTGAGGTCGAAGGAAAAGACAACAAACCCATCAACATTACAAAGCTCCGCCAGCTGACTATGAATATTGAAGAGGATTTTGAACGGGATGAGGTAGAAACTCGAGCCAAGGGCGTCTTGTTCGGAAATGCCTATCGTCTCACGGAACCAGCTGAACGCGACACACCATTTACGGAAAAGTGTATTGCTTCAGCGAGCGCGCAGTCTATCGCACTGGTGCATACGCCAGAATTATTCAACGTCGCACGGCACGTGCTTGAGAGAGATGACAATGCCTTCGCTACTCTGTGTCGGGAAGTTCTGATAGGTAGTAGTGGCTTGGTGGTGTTCCCAGCAGTACCCCACCCCCCTACCCCACCCAATCCTTCCCCTCCATCCGCCCCAGCACGTCCAGCCCCTGCATGTTCAGGTCGTGCAACAGATCGATGAAGATCCCGTTCTCCGCCAGCGTCCCCCCGTCCTCGCGGTACAGGTCCACCACCCGCATGTCGGCCTGGTCCGGCGCGGCGTGCTGGCGGATGTGGCGCGGGGTCGTACAGGTCGCCCCGATCCCCGCCGGACCCCACCAGATCATGTCGTCACGCCAGGTCTGCGACAGCGCCCCCGCCGGATCGCCAGCGCCTCGATCACGCTGGATGCCCCGATCCCGGCCCCGATCCTCGTTCTCCGGCGGGACAGACTGATCGCGCTGCGCGGTCCCGACATCCTGCGGATGAAGGGGATCGTCCATATCGAGGGCGTGCCCAGGCCCGTCGTCCTTCACGGTGTCGAGCATATCGTCGAGCCGCCCGTGCCGCTGGACTGCACGCCAGACACAGCGCGCGCGGCGGGCGGACCTTGCGCCAGCCTGCGGCAGGCGGGGTCTTCCTGCTCCCTCAAAGGCCAATGAACCCTCGGGAAAGCAAAGCTGACGGAAAATCCTTGAGCGCCCGTGGCTCTGACGATAGGTTTGCAACGATGGTGCCCGGGAAAGCCCGGGAGAATAGGGAAACCAGTGCGGGGCTTGTCCCCAAATCTGGTGCTGCCCCCGCAACTGTAAGCGGTGTGTGCCCAAGAAAACCACTGAGCCGAAGGGCTTGGGAAGGTCGGGTCACACGTCAACCGCAAGCCAGGAGACCTGCCATCACAACCGAAACACAAACCGGGCGGGGTGCCCCGGAGGAGGACACATGTGTGACCAGATGGGCCGGTTCTGGCCAATGGACGACCCATGCGACCTTTCCGCAAGGACAGGTGGCATGAATGAAGCCCGATCCTGAACGTCCCAGCCTTTCGATCTGCCTGACCTGCCGCGATGCCCGGCCCGCGCCCCTGCGCGCCACGATCCTCGGGCGGCTTGTGCCGCTGGGGACAGTGTCCGATCTGGTACCTGAACTGCAGCAGGTGCAGGCATGAGCTGCCCGCCCGGCACCCCGGCCGATCTGACCCTCGACGGCGTGTCCTGGGGCGATGGCATCCTGCATCCCGTCAGCCTGCAGCTTGGCGCGGGCCGCGTTCTGGCTGTGCTGGGGGCCAATGGGGCCGGAAAATCCACGCTTCTGCGCCTGATCTACCGCTACAACCGCCCGCAAACAGGCCGCGTGCTTGTTGATGGCGAGGACGTTCATCGCCTGCCCGCGCGGGCCGTTGCGCAGCGGGTCGCGGCGGTGCTGCAGGAACAGCCCACCGACTTCGCGCTGACCGTCGCGGAAATCGTGGCGCTTGGCCGCGCGCCGCATCGTCGTGCGCTGGCAGGGCCGTCCGCGCGCGATCTGCATCTGGTCGAACATGCGCTGGAGCGGCTGAGCTTGCGCGACTTTGCCCAGCGGTCCTTCGGTACGCTATCGGGCGGCGAGCGCCAGCGCGTGATGGTCGCGCGCGCGCTGGCGCAAGAGCCGGGGCTGATTGTTCTGGATGAACCCACCAACCATCTGGATATCCGCCACCAGCTTGAAGTGTTGCGGCTGGTGCGCGGCCTTGGCGTCACGGTCGTCGCGTCGCTGCATGACCTCAATCTGGTGCAGGGCTTTGCCGATGATCTGCTGGTCCTCGCGGGTGGCCGCGCGCTGGCCTGCGGGCCGGTCAGTGATGTCCTGACACCGGATCTGATCGCGCGTGCATTTGGGGTCGTGGCCATCCCGCGCGGCCCGGCACGTTTCGATTTCTCCCTTCCCGAACCCCTCTCACAGGAACACATCGCATGAAACACCTGAGCTTGTCCGCCCTCCTGCTTGCCCTTGCCTCCCCGGCACTGGCCCATCCCGTCACGGTGCAAAGCTGCGACCGTGAGGTGACGTTTGACACCATCCCAGCCCGCGCAGCGTCAAACGACGTGAACCTGACCGAGATGATGCTGGTCCTTGGCCTGACCGACCGGATGGTAGGCTACACCGGCATCTCTGGCTGGAACAAGCTGGACGAAACCATGCGCGCGGGCGTGGCAGAGCTACCGGAACTGTCCGAGCGCTACCCGTCGCGCGAGGTGCTGATCGGCGCGGACCTGGACTTCTGGTTCGCAGGCTGGAACTACGGCATGAATGTCGGCGGCGAGGTCACGCCCGAAACCCTCGCGCCCTTTGGCATCGCGGTTTATGAGCTGACCGAAAGCTGCATCCACATCATGGCGCGCGACCGCATCGCCGTGGACGATATGTTCACCGACATCCGCAACCTTGGCACCATCTTCGGCGTGCCCGAGCGGGCCGAGGCGCTGATCACCGGCTGGCAGGCAGACCTGGCCGGGATCGCCGCCACGATCCCGCAGGGCGATCCCTTGCGCGTCTTTGTCTATGACAGCGGCGAGGACACGCCCTTTACCGCCGGGCGCTATGCCATGCCCACCGCAATGATCGAGGCCGCGGGCGGGCGCAACATCATGGACGATGTCGAAACATCCTGGACCCGCGTGGCCTGGGAGCCGGTGGTCGAGCGCAACCCCGAGTTCATCGTGATCGTGAACTATGGCGATGTCACCGCAGACCAGAAGATCGCGTTCATGCGCTCGAACCCGGCCTTCGCGAATATCGATGCGGTGGTGAACGACCGCTTCGTGGTGCTGGACTATGTCGAGGCGACACCGGGGCCGCGCAACATTGCCGCGATCCGGTCACTGGCCGCCGCCTTTCACGGCGAGTGACCCATGCGCAACGCGCCCGGACCCGACGCGGCAGCCCCCATTCTGGTGACAGCACCGGCGCTGCCAGGACTTATGCGCCCGGTCCGGGCCGGGGTCTGGGGGCTGGCTGTGGCGGCGTTGATCCTGTCCGTCTCGGCCGCGGTCAGTATCGGGGCCGTGCCTGTTCCTTTGGGCACGGTCTGGGGCGTGATCCTGAACAAGGTCTGGCCGGAGCTGATCACGCCGGACTGGTCAGCGGGGCGCGCGTCGATCGTCTGGGACATTCGCCTGCCGCGCGCGCTTCTGGCGGCATTGGTTGGGGCGGGGTTGGCGCTGGTGGGGGCCGTGCTGCAATCGGTCACGCGCAACCCGCTGGCCGATCCGCATCTCCTGGGCATCTCGTCGGGTGCGGCCTTCGGCGCGATTCTTGCGCTGTTGCATACCGGGCTGTTCCTGGGGCTGGCCACAGTGCCGCTGCTGGCATTCGCGGGCGCGCTTGGATCGACGTTGCTGGTGCTGGCGGTGGCCAGTTTCGCGCAGGCCACCAGTGCGGACCGGCTGGTGCTGACCGGCGTCGCGGTGTCGTTCATCGTGATGGCGCTGGCCAATGTGCTGATCTTTCTGGGCGATCCGCGCGCCACGCATACGGTCGTCTTCTGGATGCTGGGGGGCCTCGGGCTGGCGCAATGGGCGCATCTGATCTGGCCCGCGCTGGTGCTGGCGGGGGCTGCGCTGTGGTTTCGCATGGTGGCGGGATCGCTCAACGCCATGACCATCGGCGACGAGACGGCGGCCACGCTCGGCATTCCCGTGGCCCGCTTCCGCCTGACGGCCTTCGTGGTTGCGGCCCTTGTCACCGGGGTCATGGTCGCGTTTTCGGGGGTGATCGGCTTTGTCGGCCTGATGATCCCGCATATCGTGCGGCTGGTGGTGGGGGGCG
>JAFIEN010000062.1 GCA_020832515.1 Rubellimicrobium sp.
GTCTGGGTTATTCGGGGAATTGGCCGGCCGTCGAAAGCGACGCGGAAACACGGGCCGCATAGGAAACATGGGGGCAGGGAGGACCGGGATGCGCCAGGCATGGGTAATGAAGCTGAAACCGGGGATGGAGGCCGAATACAAGCGCCGCCATGACGAGATATGGCCCGAACTGGCCGACCTTATCCGGTCGCAGGGTATCCGCACCTATTCGATCTATCGCCATGGCCTGCTCCTGTTCGCCTATCTCGAACGCGAGACCGCCCCGGACCCCGACGCACCGATCGAGCCCATCGTCTGGCGCTGGTGGGAATCCATGGCCCCCCTCATGGAGACGAACCCCGATTTCTCGCCTGTTCAGGAGCCGGTCGAGGAAATGTTCCACATCGAGTGAAAGCAGCGCATGCCCAGTCTTCCCCACGGGATCGTCCCGATCCTCCTCACCCCGTTCCATGCTGATGGCCGCATCGACCATGACAGCCTGCACGCCCTGATTGATTTCAACATCAATGCCGGCGTCAGCGGGCTGGGCGTCGCCATCGGCTCGGAAATCTTCAAGCTGGGCGAGGGCGAGCGGCTTGCGTTGATCCAGAGCGTGACCGGGCATGTCGCGGGCAGGGTGCCCGTCATCATCAATTCCAGCGCGCAAGGTACGGATCTTGCCCTCGCGCTCAGCCAGAGTGCCGAGGCTGCCGGTGCCGATGCGCTGATGATCTTTCCGCCGCATTTCCTGCCCGTAAGCGCCGACGAGATCGAGGGCCATTACCGCGCCATCGACACGGCTGTCGGCATCCCGATCATCCTGCAGGACATCCCGCAGGCCCCGATCTCGCCCGCGCTTGCGCTTCGGATCGCAGCAAGCTGTCCGAACGTCCGGGGCATCAAGGTCGAGACGCTGCCCGTCGCCACGAAGGTCTCCGAGATGGCGGCAGCCATCGGCGATGCCCTTGTGATCTATGGCGGCGCGGGCGGCACCTATTTCATCGAGGAACTGCGCCGCGGGGCTTTGGGCACGATGCCTTTCTGCAGCCAGCCGGCCGCCTTCGTGAAGGTCTGGACCCTGTTCAACGAAGGCCGCGCCGACGCGGCGCGCGCCGTCTTCGAAGCTGAAATCGCCCCGGTCAACAAGCTGGGCGCGCAGGCAGGCGATCTGTTCTTTCACCTGCACAAGCGGCTTCTGGTCGCGCGCGGGATCCTTTCCGGCGCCACGGTGCGTCAACCGACCATGCCGCTTGACCCGCTGACCGAGGCCGAAATCGACGAGGTGATCGCGCTGCTTCTGCGGCGCGAGGCGGGGTCGTGACCGACGTCATGAACCCGGCGACAACAGGGGAGATGCGCCTTGATCCTCCAGCCATGGCAGACCCGCCCATTGGTGCGTGCTGACCTTTCCCTGCCGCTGCTGGGCTTGGGCACGGCCCATCTTGGCGAGCTGTTCCACCCGGTTCCCGAAGCGCAGTCCCGGGCAACGCTCGAGACAGCCTGGGACGAGGGGATCCGTTACTTCGACACCGCGCCCTGGTACGGGCGGGGCCTGGCAGAACACCGGCTGGGCGGTTTTCTGCGGACCTGCCCGCGCGGCGATTTCACCGTCTCGACCAAGGTCGGCCGCACCCTGCACCGCCCCGCCGATCCGGCCGCTTTCGACCGCAGCCCCTGGGCCGGCGGCCTACGCTTCGAAGTGGCGTTCGACTACGGCTACGATGGGGTGATGCGGTCCTATGAACAGGCCCTGCAGCGGCTGGGCCTTGATACGATCGACGCGCTGGTCATCCACGACCTCGACGCAGGTTATCACGCCCCGCCCGAGCTTTACGCCGCCCACCGCCGCGATCTGGCCGAAGGCGGGATGAAGGCGCTTGATGAGCTGAAGTCTTCGGGGCAGATCCGGGCGATAGGCATGGGCGTCAATTCCAACGAGCGTTTCGAGACGGCGGTGCCCGAAGTTCATCCTGATTTCGTATTGGTCGCCGTGCCCTATACATTGCTTGATCACCAAAGCCTGCATCGCGGCATGGCAGAGTGCCAGCGCAGGGGGATCTCGGTCGTGATCGGTGCGCCATATGCATCGGGCATTCTGGTGACCGGATCGGTGGCCGGGGCGCGCTATGCCTATGGTGCGGTCCCCGAGACGGTGCAGGCTCGCGTCCGCGGGATCGAGGCGGTGGCCCGCGCCCATGGCGTTGCCCTTCCGGCCGCGACGCTGCAGTTCGTCCTCGCGCATCCGGCGGTCGTCTCGGTCATCCCGGGTGCTGCCGCGCCGGACGAGGTGCGCCAGACCGTTGCTCATCTGGCAGCGCCGATCCCGTCCGACTTCTGGTCGGACCTGAAGGGCAAGGGCCTCATTCTCAGCGACGCCCCGGTGCCCGGAGCAGATTGAGTGGACGATGCACGCAAATGCCTCCGGAAGGCCGGCTGACGTCGAGAAACGTCCCGTATCGGCCTGGGGGCGTTCGCGAGGCGCACGGTTTGTCGCGGAACACGATCAGGAAGTATCCGGGTGCCGCCGCGATCGAACCCGTTCTTGCGACGCCAGAGCGACCAGGCAGGCTTGAACCCTTTCCGGTGGATGCAAGGCTTGCAGAAGTTTGCCGCCCACCCGTCCGGCCCGTGTGCACGATGCGTCTGACCGCTGGCCCTGATGAAATGCGCGTCAGCATCGCCGGATCGACCGGACCTGCGGGATCGGGGGTCTACGGGTCGCGCCGGTTCATCACGATGTTCTTGCCGGAAGGCCTCGTCCAGGCCTGGGGGCCTGGGCGGTGGCGTCAATCGGGGACCGGGTCGGCCGGCTCAGAACCGTGGCTTGCGCCGTTCCGCAAACGCCCGGCGGCCCTCGGCGAAATCCGAGCCCGCAAAGACCGCCTCGAAGATCGCGTGAAGGCCGGGGTCGGACGGCATGGGCGACAGGCCGTTGACGATGGCCTTGGTCGCGGCCAGTGACGCGGGCGAGACCTCGGCCAGCCCCTCGGCATAGGCGCGGGCGGCGGCAAGCGGCCCTTCCTCGCCCGCGATCCGGTCGATCAGGCCGATCGCCAGCGCCTCGTCCGCCGCGAGCTTGCGGGCCGAAAAGAGGATATCCTTGGCCCGCGCCGGGCCCACCTTCTCGATCAGGGACATCGTGTCGGCGGGGCTGTAGGCGATGCCCAACCGCGCGGGCGTGATGGCGAAGATCGCCCCCGGAGCGGCAAAGCGCAGGTCGCAGGACAGCGCGATCCCGCAGCCGCCGCCGACGCAGGCGCCCTCGATCGCCGCGATCACCGGGCGGGGCAGGTCGCGCAGCGCCTGCTGCCCGGCCCGGACCGCCGCGTTATAGGCGCGGGCCGCGCCTTCGTCGGCATAGACCGTTTCGAATTCCGAGATATCGGCCCCCGCGCTGAAGGCCCCGCCCGCACCGGTCACGATCACGGCGCGGATCGCCGCGTCATCCGCGATCCGCGCCGCGATCTGCGGCAGCGCCTGCCACATCGCAAGCGTGATCGCGTTCTTCGTTGCGGGCGCATCAAGGGTCAGGACAGCGACGGCTCCGGGTGCAAGCGTCAGGCGGCCCTCGGCATAGCTCTCGGTCATCGCTTGTCCCTCATGCAGGCGTGAAGCGCCGCGATATAGCGGCGGCAGCGGGCCGAACTGCCCATCGCAGGGTCCATATGGCCGGTCACATAGCCGAAGGAAAGACCGGTGGCGGGATCGGCAAGGCCCTGCGCCCCGCCCGCGCCCCAATGGCCGAGGGTGGCCGGGTCGGGACCGAAATCCAGCGCGGGTGGCGTGGAAAGCTCCACCCCCTGCCCGTAGCGGATGGGGATGCCGAGGATCGGGTCGGCGGGATTGCGGGCCTGTTCGCGGCGCAGCGCCTCTTGCCGGGCGGGGGACAGGATCGCACATTGCCAGACGAACTGGCCATAGAGCGTGGCGATGGCCCGGGCTGTCGCGTGCCCGCTGCCCGAGCCGATTTCGGCCCCGCGCCAGCGGGGGGTGTTGAAATCCTCGTGCGGGGCGAAGAAGGCCATGGAGCGGGCGAAAAGGCTGTCAGGGTTTTCCTTCAGCGCGCGGAACAGAGCGCCTGGGTCATCCTGTGTGAGCGTCGCACAGCGGGCGTTTTCCTCGGGCGCGAGGCCAAGGTGGAAATCCGCTGCCAGCGGGCCGGTCACGGCTTCGCGCAGAAGTCGCGAGAGCGGGCGTATGCCGGTGGCGCGGCACAGAACCTCGCCCAGAAGATGGCCATAGGTCATGTTGTGATAGACCGGCGGTCCGCCCAGAGGCACCACCGGGGCAGAGGCGGCAAGTTGGGCGGTCATCCGGTCCCAGTCGTAGAGGTCGCCGGGGGTGACGGGGCCGGCGACTGCCGGCAGGCCGGCGCGATGGGTAAGGATGTCGTGCAGGGTGAGGCGGTCCTTGCCCTGAGCGGCGAAGTCGGGCCAGAGGGCGGCGATGCGCGTGTCGAGGGCGATGGTGCCCGCGTCGATCAGATGATGCGCGAGCAGCGAGAGCACGCCCTTGGTCACCGAAAAGCAGCAGGCCAGCGTGTCGGCCTGCCACGGCCTGCCGGGCGCGGCCTCGCCGCCGTGGATATCGACCAGCGTTTCGCCGTCGCGCATCACGCAAAGCGCCCCCCGCTCGGCCCCTGCCCGGACCTCGTCCGCGAAGGCTTCGGCAAGGGGGGCGAAGGCGGGGTCCCAGGCTCCCCGGACCGGGCCATGCGCGGCGGGCGTCATCCGGCCGCGCCGGGCAGATCGACCCGGGGCAGCGGCGGGCGGCCAAGGATCATGTCGGCGGCCTTTTCGGCGATCATCATCACCGGGGCCGAAGTGTTGCCGCCGATGATGGTGGGCATGACGCTGGCATCGGCCACGCGCAGGCCAGCCACCCCCCGCACGCGCAGTTCGGGATCGACGACCGAACCGGGATCGGCGCCCATCCGGGCGGTGCCCGTGGGGTGGAAGATCGTGTTGGCCCCCTGACGGACCCAGGCGTCGATGCCCTCGTCGCTGGCCAGATCGGCCTCGGTCGGGCTGAGGTCGCGGGCCTTGTGACGGGACAGCGCGGGGTTCTCGCCGATCCGGCGGGCAAGGCGGACGCCGTCGCGCAGGCAGCGGCGGTCGGTCTCGGTCGCGAGGTAGTTGGGCTCGATCAGGGGCGGGACTTCGGGATCGGGCGCGGTGATGGTGATCTGGCCCCGGCTGTCGGGGCGGAGCTGGTAGAAGTTGATCAGATAGCCATGCCGGCCTTGCCCCTTCTGCGTCGTCTCGAGGCTCAGGCCGGGGACGAAGGTGATGTGGATATCGGGGATTTCCAGATCGGGCCGTGTGCGCAGGAAGCCCCCGGCTTCGAGCGGGACAGCGGCCGCCGGGCCGGTGCCGAAGAGGATGGCACGGGCGAAGGCAAGGGCCGCGCGGTCGGGCCGGAACAGGGCATAGAGCGTGACGGGATCGCGCGCCGCATAGGTCAGGTAGACGCCGAGGTGATCCTGCAGGTTGCGGCCGACCTCGGGGCAGTCGATCAGTGTGGGGATGCCGGCCTTTTGCAGCACGTCGCCGGGGCCGATGCCGGAAAGCTGGAGGAGCTGCGGCGTGTTGATCGCGCCGCCCGCCAGCACCACCTCGTGCCGGGCCTGCACGATCTGGCGCTGGCCCCAGCGGGCGACCTCGACCCCGGTGGCGCGTCCCTCGGTCAGGATAACGCGGCGCACGGGGGCGCGGGTCCAGACCGTCAGGTTGGGGCGGTTCAGGGCGGGGCGCAGGAAAGCGGTGGCGCTGCTTTCGCGGCGGCCGTCGCGGATGTTGAAATCGTAGAAGCCCAGCCCCTCTTGCCGCGCGCCGTTGAAATCGGGATTGGCGGGGGCGCCTTCGGCCTGGCCTGCGTCAAGGAAGCTGCGGTAAAGCGGGTTCTCGCCCTTTGCGGTGGTGACGCGCAGCGCGCCGCCCTGCCCGTGAAACGGATCGCCCGCGCGGCCGGGGGCATCCTCGGAGCGGCGGAAATAGGGCAGGACATCGGCGTAGGACCAGTCGGTGCAGCCCGCCTGCGCCCAGCCGTCGTAATCGGCGGCATTGCCGCGCATGTACATCATGCCGTTGATCGTGGAGGAGCCGCCAAGCACCTTGCCGCGCGGCCATTTGATCTGACGGCCGTCGAGATGGGTCTGGGGCGCGGTGAGGTAGTTCCAGTTGGTGGGCCGGTGCCAGTAGGCCACACCGGCCAGCAGCGGGGTGCGGAACAGGAGGCTGCGGTCGGAGCCGCCGGCCTCGAGCAGGAGGACCGAGTGGCGGCCATCCTCGGACAGGCGGTTGGCGAGCACGCAGCCGGCGGAGCCGGCGCCGACGATGATGTAGTCGAATTCGGTCATGGGTCGGTCCTGCGGGTCGGGCCGGGCGGCAAGGAATTTCGAGAAATTCCTTGCGGGGGGCGCTGCCCCCCGTCTCCGGCGGAGACTCCCCCCAGGATATTTGTGAACAAAAGAAGCAGCAAGGGGGCGCGGGGCGGCATCGGATCAATAGGGGAATTCGGCGCCGTTCATGGCGATGGCCTGGCCGCTGATGTATTCGGCCTCGGGCGTGGCGAGCCAGGAGACGGCGGCGGCGACATCCTCGGGAGTGCCGAAACGGCCCCAGGGGACGGTGGCGCGGAAGCCTTCGATCACCTCTTCCGGCGTCTTGTTCCAGTGTTTCGCGAAGCCTTCCGCGATGCCGCCCCAGAAGGGCGTCTCGATATGGCCCGGCGCGTAGCTATTGGCGCGGATCCGGTGGGGGGCAAGCTCGATGGCGAGCGATTGGGTAAACATCACGACGGCGGCCTTGGAGGCGCAGTAATGCGCGAGGTTCGGCACACCGCGGCGGGCCGCACCCGAGGCTGCGTTGATGATCGACCCGCCGCGGCCCTGTTCGATCATCGCGCGGGCGGCGGCGCGGGAGCCGAGGAAGACGGAATGCAGGTTGGTTTCGGTCACCCGGCGCCATTCGGCGAAATCCATTTCGGCCACCGGGGTGACGGCGATGACGCCGGCGTTGTTGACCATGATGTCGATCCCGCCATGGGCGGTCACGGCTGCGGCAAGGGCGCGTTCCATATCCGCCTCGGAGGTGGCGTCGCCGGTGAGTGAGAGAACCGTGTCACGCGGCGTAGGGTGGAGGTCGAAGCCCGCCACCCTTGCCCCTTCGGACAGGAAGCGGTCGACGATGCCGAGGCCGATCCCGCTGGCCGCGCCGGTGACGAGGACGGATTTGCCGCTGTGGCGGGTGGGGTCTGGGGTCATGTTTCGGCCTCTGGCGTGGGGCGGTAGAGCGGCGCGCGGACCGCCGGGATGGCGAGGAGCGCCGGGTCGAACGGGGCGAGGGCATGGCCGCCGGGCTGGGGCGGGCCGGCGCGGTAGCCGGTGCTGGCTTCGAGGACGGCGGCGACTTTCGGATGGGTGTAATAGAGGCTGTAGGCGGCGAGGACGAGGGCGGAGAAGGCCTCGGAGTGGGTCGCCTCGATCGCGGCGAGGGTTGTGACACGGGCCTCGGGGGGCTGTGACGCGAAGTCTTCGGGCAGGAGTGCGAGGATCCGCTCGAGGGCCGGGCCGAAGCGGTCATGGGCGGCCAGCGCCTCGGCCACGACATGGCCGGGCGGGAAGGCTTCGTCGCCGGGCAGGAGCGTGTCGAGGAGGAGCGCCGCGCTCATGCGGCGACCTCGATGCCCTTGCGGTCGCGGATCAGGAGGTCGGCGGCGCGCAGGGCCAGGGCCTGGATCGTGGAGGTGGGGTTGAGGGCGGCGGCGGTGGTGAAGACCGAGCCGTCGAGGATCACGAGGTTGGGCACGGCATGGGCGCGGGAGCGGGCATCCACCACCGAGGCGCCCGGATCGGCGCCCATGCAGGCGGTGCCGAGCAGGTGGAAGCCGGCATTCGCCACCAGCCGCTGGGGGGTGATGTCGACGGCACCTGCCTCGGTGAAGGCTTCGGTCGCCCGCGCGATGCCGTGTTCGATCATGCGGCGGGTGTTGTCGTCGAGGCTGTAGGTCATCTTTGGCGCGGGGATGCCGTTGGCATCGGTGAGCGTGGCGGAGAGCGTGACCCGGTTGTCGTCGCGGGGCAGATCCTCGGTCGTCACGGTGAGGCTGGCGGTATGGCCGAAGACCTGCCGGAAGCGGGCGTGATGGCCCGGCCCCCAAGGCACGCGGGGCAGGTAGCCGCCGACCGCCGTGCCCACGGGGCCGTCGGAGCGGATCAGCTGCATCTGGTAGCCCCGGACGAAATCCCGTGTCGGGTCGGTCTCGTAGAACTCCTGGCAGAGGATCGAGACGGCGAAGGGGCCGCGCCAGCCCTCGACCGCATCGGCGAAGGTGCCGGTCACCATGCCGGTCGGGTGATGCATCAAGCGGCGGCCGACGAGGCCCGTGTCATTGGCGATGCCCTCGGGAAACCGCTTCGAGCGGGACAGCAGCATCAGCCGTGCGGTGCCGAGCCCGTTGGCGGCCAGCGCCACGACGGCGGCCCGGTGGCGCTGCACCTGACCTGCGGCGTCAAGATAGGCCACGCCGGTGGCGCGGCCCTGCGCGTCGGTCTCGACCTCGAAGACGCGCGCGCCGGTGATCAGCCGCACCCCGGCGCGGAGCGCCATGGGCCAGTAGCTGACATCCGTGGCCGAACGCGCGCCCTGCGGGCAGCCCAGATCGCAGGGGCCGCAGTTGTTGCAGGCCCCGCGCCCCTCGCCATAGCTTTCGGTGTTAATCGCCACGTCGCAGGGCCACCAGTGCCAGCCCAGCCTGTCGAAGGCGCGGGCCATCCGCGTGGCCGCCACACCGGGCGGGACGGGCGGCATCTGGCGCGGGCCGCGGGGCGGGTTGCCGGGATCGCCGGAAAGGCCCGCCACGCCCATGATGCGATCGTTCTCCTCATACCAGGGGGCGAGGTCCTCGTAAGAGATCGGCCAGTCGTCGGCCACGCCGTCCAGCGTGCGCACCCGGAAGTCCGATGGCCGGAACCGGGGAAAGTGTGCGCCCCAGAGGATCGTCGAGCCACCCACGGCATTGTAGAGAAACGGCTTGATCGCCGCCTCGCTGTCATCGACCGGGTAATCCGCCGGCCCCTGCCGTACGTTGGGATTGGGGTGATGCGTGGTCTGGCGCGCGATCTCCCAGTCGGGGCGGAGCGAGGGGGTATCGGCGGGATCGACCCAGCCGCCCTGTTCGAGGCAGGTCACCCGCAGCCCGGCTGACGCCAGCTTCCAGGCCGCAGCCGCCCCGCTGGCCCCTGCCCCCACGATCACCACATCATCCTTCATGTCACCTCCGGTGCCGCCGCGCCCCCCAGCAATGTATCCCACGTACTTTGGCCCCCCCTGGCGGGCCCCGCCCCCCACGACCACCACGTCACCAATCCGGACCCGTCGGGGCCCGCCGCGACCCAAATAATTTTGCCAAATTTTCTTGCGCCCCCCATGTCAGACCTCGCCCTTCACGACCCGGGCGCAGCGCAGGTTGCGGCCGTCGGCCAGAGGCTCCAGCACCTGCGGCACGGCGCGGCAGGCATCGACCGCATGCGGGCAGCGCGAGGCAAGGTAGCAGCCTTTCGGTACGTCGATGGGCGAGGGGATCTCGCCCTGTAGCGCCTCGCGGACCGGGTGGTCGACCCGGCGCCAGGTCGGATCGGGAAAGAGATGCGCCGACAGAAGCGCCTGGCTGTAGGGATGGCGGGGGTTGTTGAAGACCTGTTCGACCGTGCCTTGCTCGACGATCTGGCCCAGATACATCACCGCCACCCTCTGGCAGAGATATCGCACCGTCGTCAGGTCGTGGCTGATGAACAGGAAGCTGATCCCGAGTTCCGCCTGCAGCCGCGCCAGAAGCCCGATGAGCGAGGTCCGCGCGCGCGGTGCGAGAACCGAAGTCGGCTCGTCCAGTACCACGAATTCGGGATTCAGGATCAGCGCGCGCGCGATGTTCACCCGTTGCAGCGTCGAGGCGCCAAGGCCGCGCGGGCGGCGGTCGAGCAGGGCGGGGTCGAGGTCGACCAGCCGCAATGCCTCGGCGGCGCGGGTGCGGTGGGCGGCGGCGGATGCGGGGGCGTGGATCTTCAGCGGCTCGGCCAGGATCTGCGCCAGCGTCCAGCGCGGGTTGAGGCTGTCGAACGGATCCTGAAAGACGATCTGCATCTTCTCGCGCAGGGCCCGCATCTCGGTCGGGGGCAGGGCGGTGATGTCGGACCCGGCGAAGGCGATCCGGCCCGAGGTGGGCGGCACGAGTTGCAGAAGGCAGCGGCCCACGGTCGTCTTGCCCGATCCGCTTTCGCCGACAAGGCCAACCGCCTCGCCCTTGCCGATGGTGAGGGTGACCTTGTCCACCGCCTGCACGACCTTGTCCGAGCCGCGCAGCGGGAAATGCTTGGTCAGCGCGTCGAGGGTGACGAGTGGGGCAGCGGTGCCCTCGCGCACCGGGGCTGCGGCATCGGCGCTGCGGCGCAGGCCCAGCACCTCCTGGCTATAGGGATGGGCGGGGGCGTCGAAGAACTGCCGCACTGGGGCATCCTCGACGATGCGGCCGTCATGCAGGACAAGCACCCGGTCGCAGTAATTGGCGATCACGCCAAGTTCCTGCGTGATCAGCAGGATCGCCGATCCGGTTTCCTGCACCGTCTGCCACATCTGATCGAGGAACTGGGCCTGGATCGTGACATCCAGCCCCGAGGTGGGTTCGTCCGCGATCAGCAGTTTCGGCCGCGAGGACAGCGCCATGGCGATCAGGGCGCGTTGCGCCATGCCGCCCGACAGCTCGTGCGCAAAGGCTTCGGCGCGGCGTTCGGGATCGTTGATGCCGACCATGCGCAGCATTTCGACGGCCTGCTTGCGGGCCTCGGCCTCGGTCGCGGGGTTATGGGCCTGATAGGCGAAACCGATCTGGCGGCCGACCCGCAGCATCGGGTTGAGGCTGGCGCGCGGGTTCTGGACGATGATGCCGATGTCGCGGCCCCGGATGTCGCGCAGGTCCGTATCCGGCAGGGTCAGCAGGTCGCGCCCGTCGAAGCGGATCTGCCCGCCGGTGATCCGCCCGGGCGGGCGGGCGAGGCCCAGAAGCGCCAGCGCCGTGGTGGATTTGCCCGAGCCGGCATCACCGATCAGCCCCACCACCTCGCGCGGGTTGATGGCGAAACTGACGCCATCGACGGGGCGGGTGGCGACCTTGTCGGTGCGATAGGTGACCTGCAGGTCGCGGACCTCGATCAGGGGGGCGCTTAAAGGGGTGTTCACAGGGGTGTTCATTGCGCCGCCTCGTAGCGGCGTTCCAGCGCATTGCCGAGCACGGCAAAGCCGAAGACGGTGAGCGAGATGGCGATGCCCGGAAAGACCGAGGGCCACCATTCGCCAAGGATGATCGCCCCCGCCCCGGTCGAGATCATCAGCCCCCATTCCGGCGTCGGCGGCCGCACGCCCGCGCCGACGAACGAAAGGCCCGCCGTCAGCAGGATGGCAAAGCCGATGGTGACCGAGGACTGGATCAGCGCCGGCGTCATCGAATTGGGCAGGACATGGCGCAAGGCGATCTTGATCTCGGGCTGGCCAAGGGCGCGGGCGGCCTCGACAAAGCCGCGCGACGTCTGGGACAGGACCTCGGCCCGGGTCAAGCGGACGTAGATCGGCACATAGACGAAGGCCAGTGCGATGATGATGTTGGTGGTCGACCGCCCGGCCAGCGCCACAAGAACCATGGCCGAGATGAAGACCGGGAAGGACTGCATCACATCCGAGACGCGCATCAGCACCTCGGTCCCCCAGTTGCGGAAATAGCCCGCGATCAGGCCGAGAAAGACGCCGATCGTCAGCGACAGCGCATTGGCGGCCAGCGCGATGGTCAGATCGGTGCGCGGCGCGGCGATGACGCGGGAGAACACGTCATAGCCGCTGGCATCGGTGCCCATCCAGTGCGGTGCATGCGGCAGGGTGCCGTTGATCCAGCCGATCAGGGTTGACGGGATCTCGGTGAACTTCGGGGGCGGGACGGCCACGCGGGGGGTAGTGAGCGTGGGGTTGTAGGGGCCGATATGGGGGCCGAAGACGGCGAGGAAGGTGACGATGGCGACGATGGTGGCACCGAAGATCAGCAGACCATCGCGGCTTCTGGGGGCAAGGGTGAGCGGGTCGCCCTCGGGAATCGGATCGGTCACGGGAAGGGACATCAGTGGGCGATCCTCGGGTCGATGGCGGCGTGGATCAGGTCAAGCGCGAGATAGACCAGAAGCGAGATCGCGGTGATCACAAGCACCACCCCCTGGATCGCCGGATAGTCGAAGGCAAGGACCGAGCGGATCGCATATTGCCCGATGCCGCCGAGCGAGAAGACGCTCTCTACCAGGACCGCGCCCGAGAGCATGAAGCCGTAGAGAATGCCGATCAGCGTCATCGAGGGCGCCATCGCGGCGCGCAGCGCATAGCGGGCGACGCGTTTGCGCGGCAGGCCCACGCAATTGGCATAGAGCACGAAATCCGATTGCAGGGCGCGGACCATGTTCTGGCGCACCATCTTGATGATC
Source organism: Rubellimicrobium sp. (assembly GCA_020832515.1). Taxonomy (GTDB): domain Bacteria; phylum Pseudomonadota; class Alphaproteobacteria; order Rhodobacterales; family Rhodobacteraceae; genus JAFIEN01. The sequence continues at coordinate 12,494 of JAFIEN010000062.1, forward strand.
GGCCCCGAGAGGACGAAACCGAGGGTGAAGACGGGCATCATCAGGTGATGCAGCGCCTCGACGAATTTCGCGGGCTGGCCGGCGATCAACGTGTCGATCAGGATGAACCCCGTGACCCATTCGGGCGGGCTGGTCATCGGCGAAAGGCGGCCAAGGGGGGCGGGGGCCACGCCGAGCTGGAAGAAGAAGACATAGACGAACAGGAGGCCCCACCAGAATTCAGGCTGCGATCCGGCAAAGAGGCTATAGACGAAGACGCCCTTGTCGGCCCGTCCGCCGGGGTTGAGCGCGCTGAGCATCCCCACCGGCACTGCCACGACGAAGGCCAGCAGGAAGGCCAGGGTGATGAGCTCGAGCGTGACCGGCAGATAGGCCGCGATTTCGGAGGTCACGGGGCTGTTGGTGACCCAGGAAATGCCGAGCGAGCCCTGCAGCAGCCCCGGCTGGGTGCCGGGCATCAGGCCGAGGTAGAGGGCAAGCTGTTCCAGCACCGGCTTGTCGAGGCCAAGCTGGGCCTGCGCCTGGGCATAGGCCTGTTCGCTGGCGTTCATGCCGACGAGGCGCGAGACCGGGTCGGCGGGCAGGAGGCGGATCAGGAAGAAGACGGCGATCGTCAGGCCCAGAAGCTGGATCAGCCCGATCAGCAGTCGTCGGGAGATAGAGCGCAGCAGCATCGGGCAGGCGGTCCTTGGGCGAAAACGTCGGGGGCGGGAACGACGAAAATTGGAAATTTTCGTCGCCCCCTGCGGGGGGCGCGGGCAAATTTGGCTAAATTTGCCCGTCCCGTGCCGTCACTCGGCGATGGTTAAATCGACGTAGCGGATCGAGTTGTCGGGATACCAGCGCAGACCTTCGATCGCGGACTTGTGCGCCCATTGCGTGTTGTATTCCACGATCGGCAGCCACGCCACATCGGCGGCCAGCATCTCCTGGATTGCCAGAAGCGTGGTGTTGCGGCTGTCGGGATCGGGATCGACCCGTGCCTCGGCCCACATCGCGTCAAGGTCGGGGTTGCGGTAGTTGACCATGTTGTTCAGCCCGCCGTTCTCGGGCGAGACGAAGAACAGCTGCGTCGCATAGCCCGCATCCACCCCGATCGGCTTTTCCTGATCGTTGATCGCAAAGGGCAGGTCGCGCTTCACCAGCTGGCGGTCGCCGTATTGCGTCTGCGGGATCGGGTCGAGCGAGGCGGGGATGCCGACTTCGCGCAGCGCCGACTGGATGATGTTCACGATCGGCCCCAGCGTCGATTCCTTTTCCGACACGTAGGACAGGGCAAAGACCGCCGGATCGAGGCCTTCACCGCCCGGGAAGCCCGCCTCGGCCAGAAGCTCGCGCGCGCGGTCGGGATCATAGCTGAACTGCGCCGTGGGGGCGAAGCCGGGATAACCCGAGGGGACCAGCCCTTCCCACTGCGTCGCCTGACCGAAATAGCCATTGGCGATGATCTGTTCGAACGGGATCGCATGCGCAATCGCCTGCCGCAGGGTCACGTTGTCGAAGGGCGGCACGTCGAAATTCATGTGCAGGAACATGTTCTCGTTGCCCCGGATGCCCGCGACGGTGAAGCCGTCCATGCCGCGCAGGCTGTCGAATTCGCGCGGGGTGAGGCCGGTCACCAGATCCGCCTGGCCCGAGCGCAGCACGACCACCCGGTTCGACGATTGCGGCACGCGCCGCACCGTCACCCGTTCGATATCCGGCGCGCCGGCGAAATAGTTCGGGTTGGCGACGTAGGAGATTTCCTCGTCCTTGGTCCAGCGGTCGAGGCAATAGGCGCCGAAACCGGGCGCGCCGACGTTGTTGACGTAGTCGTGGCTCCAGGGATCGTCCTCGGTGGCGTTGGCCTCCATCGTTTCCTTGTCGAAGATCAGGAGGCCGAAGATCGTCAGCACCGGAAGGAACAGGGCATTGGGTTCGGACTGGCGGATCTGGACGGTGTAGTCGTCGATCTTGACGATGCTGTCGCCCAGCTCCTTCGCCTCCGGATCGTCGCCGAAGACCTCGGGGCCGAAGCCGTCGATCGAGCCGACGTTCGAGAGGAACCAGCCGATCGGCGCCGCGCCCGAGACGGATTTCGCGCGGGCGAAGGTGTAGAGCACGTCATCGGCGTCGAAGGTCGCGCCGTCGCAGCCGACCACGCCCTGGCGCAGGTTGAAGGTCCAGGTCAGCGTGTCTTCGTCGAAGCTCCAGCTTTCGGCGAGGCGGCCTTCGAAGGTGTTGAAGTCCGGCATCCGGACGCCCGACTCGGCCACTGGCCCTTCGGCATAGCCGACCAGCGGTTCGAGCAGGGTGACCATGCCCTGCTGGCTGGCGGGGATCGCGGCCGAGGGGCCGTCGTAGTTGAGCCCGGCCGGAACATCCTCGGCCAGGATCAGGATTTCCTGGGCCCAGCCGGACCCGGCAGTCAGCGCCAGTGCGGATGTCACCGCCACGGACGCGAAGGTACGCAGTCTAGTCATCTGAGCCTCTCTCCTGTCGGTTTGTCGTCTTGTTCGGATTTGTCCGGACAAATCACGCATTGCCGGGGCCTGCCTGTCAAGCGGGTTTATGTGAGATTCGCCAGAAAGCCGGTCCCGCGGCCCCGGCTTTGCCCGATGGGCGGGCGGGGAAAGGGGCTTGACAGGCGGCGGGATTGGGTCAGATTTGTCCGGACAAATTCGCGACCCGGCCGTCCGGCCCGGTGGAGCTTCGGCCAAGGAGAGCGTGATGCGGATCATCGTCCTGTTCAACCTCAAGCCGGGGGTGGACCCGGAGGAATACGAGGCCTGGGCCGCGAGCCGCGACATTCCCACCGTACGCGCCCTGCCTTCGATTGCGGGGTTCGAGGTGTCTGCGGCGACGGGGCTTCTGGGGGGCGAGGGCACGCCGCCCTATGCATATGTCGAGGTGATCGACGTGGCTGACATGGGCCGTTTCGGCGCCGATGTCGGCACCGAGGCGATGCAGGCGATCGCCGCCGAGTTTCAGGGCTTTGCCGACAATCCGGTCTTTGTGACCACCCGGCCGGTCGGGGCCTAGGGTGGCGCGGCTGTCGGGCAAGGTCGCGCTGGTCACCGGGGCGGGGCGTCCCAGGGGGCTGGGGCAGGCCATCGCGCATCGGCTGGCGGCCGAGGGGGCGTCGGTCCTGCTGCATGACCGGGGCACTGTCGCGGGCGAGATCGCGCCGGCACATGGGGTGGGCGTGGTGTCGGACCTCGAGGCGACGGCGGCTGCGATCCGCGCGGAAACCGGGGCACTGGTCGAAATGGTGACGGGCGATCTGCTGGACGAGGCCGCGATCGAGGCCATCGTCGCCGCCGCAGACCAGCATTTCGGCGCGCTAGATATCCTCGTGAACAATGCCGGGATCGGCTATCTGTTCGGCCCGCTGGTCGAGATGGAGGCGGCACATCTGGATGCCGTGCTTGGCGTCAACCTGCGCGCGCCGGTGCTGCTGACGAAACATGCCGCACGCCTGATGATCCGGGGCGGGCGCGGCGGGCGGATCGTGAATATCGCCAGTCAGGCCGCGAAGTCGGGCTTCGCCTTCGCCAGCGCCTATACCGCGTCCAAGCACGGCCTTCTGGGCCTGACGCGGGCGGCGGCGATGGAGCTTGCGCCGCACAACATCACTGTCAACGCCGTCTGCCCGAACCATGTGACGACAGGTCTGGGTGCCTGGCAGAACGATTTCATGTCGCAGGCGCGGGGCGAGAC
>JAFIEN010000063.1 GCA_020832515.1 Rubellimicrobium sp.
GGGGCGCTGCCCCCCGCGGCTCTGCCGCTCCCCCCGGGATATTTGGAAACAAAAGAAGCAGGGGGCGGGGGAGTGGCGGGTCAGGGGGGGTCTTGTGCGTATTGCGGAAGGCCGTCGTGGATGTCGTAGTAATCGCCCTTGTCTGCGGCGTAGATGTGGTGATCGGGCACGATCCCGGTGGGGGCGTCGAGCGAGCCGAGCGAGAAGCCGATCATCGAGCCGTCGCGGGCACGCCAGAACAGGAACGATCCGCAGCGGGGGCAGAAGCCGCGCTCGCCATGGTCGCTCGAGATGTACCAGCTGGCCCGGCCATCGATGGCGAGATCCGATGGCGCGACGATGGCCGAGGCCCAGACATGGCCCGACTGGCGGCGGCATTGGCCGCAATGGCAGAAGCCGGCCTCCTGCGGGGGGGCCGTGATTGTGTAGGTGACATCGCCGCAAAGGCAGCGTCCGGTAAGCATCGGATCCTCCGTCAGTAGATGGGTGGTGCGATCACCCAGATGATCGTGCAGGGCGCGTCATGCGGGTTCACCCAGCAGAAGGGCTCGCCCCGGATGCGGAAGCTGTCGCCCGTCTCGATCTGGAACCTCTGGCCGTCGATCCACAGGTCGAGGCGGCCCGAGAGGACATAGCCCACCTCCTGCGTCGGGCGCTGGACGGGGACGGGCAGATGGGCGCCGGGCTCGAAGGTGGAATGGACGATCTCGAAGGCGTCGGTCAGGTCGGGAGAGAGCAGTTCCTCGACCAGCCCCGCCTCGCGCGAGCCGATGGGGCGGCGGGCGGCGCGGCGGACGATGAAGCCCTGTTCCTCGGCCGGGGCGGCGGCGTTGCGGAAGAGGCTGGAGAGCGAGACGTCGAGATGGCGCGCGATGTTGCGCAGGTCTTCGACCGAGGGGGTGGAGAGGTCACGTTCCACCTGGCTGAGCCAGCCGACGGAGCGGCCCAGCGTCTGGGCCAGATCGACAAGCTTCAGGCCGCGCGCCTTGCGGAGCGCGCGCAGATCGGCGCCCAGCGTGATGCGCGCGTCGGGCGGGTCGTGCCTCATGCGGGGCGGGGCGCCGAGGGGTGGCGCGGCGGCTTCGTGAAATTCTGCTTCATTATTTCACGATGCCATGCAGCCCGCCGTCGGTCAAAGGTTTTATGCGGCCAGCGTGCCCGGTCGGGCGAAGACGGCCGCGAGGATGGCCGACAGCGCCTCGGCATCCTTCATGTCGAAGGCATCCGGCTGGTTGCTGTCGATGTCGAAGACCGCGATCAGATCGCCGTTCGGGTCGAAGACCGGCAGCACGATCTCGGACCGGGTGGCAGAGGAACAGGCGATATGGCCGGGGAAGGCCTCGACATCCGCGACAAGCTGGACCTCGCGGCTGCGGGCGGCCGCGCCGCAGACCCCCCGCGAGAACGGGATCACGAGGCAGCCGTGGCCGCCCTGATAGGGGCCGATCTTCATGAGGTCCGGAGCCACGACCCGGTAGAACCCCGTCCAGTCGAATCGGTCGTCCGCGTGATGCACCTCGCAGGCGACGGTGGCCATGAGGGCGACGTGATCGTCCTCGCCCCCGGTCAGGGCGGCGATAGTGCGGGCGAGGGTGGGATAGTCGACGCGCATGGCTGGCCTGTGATCAGGGGTGCGATTGTTCTCGGGAAAGCAGAGGAAAAGTGCAAGTCTGCTCTATTGTCGCGGCATCGGGGAAACAGGTCATGAAAAGACCCGGATCGCTCCGCAATCGTGCCGTCGGGACGGGCGATCACATGTCCCGTAGCTGCATGGCTTCCCTCGGCGCCGCGTGTCATAGCCCCCACCCAGTAGCGCGGCGTCGAGGTCCTTGCCTTTCCCCCTGCCTGACGATGCGCTAAGGCTGCGTCGGCACGTCAAGGGAGGGCAGCGATGCGCGATTTCCAGAAACCCGGGCGATCCGTCCTCTGGGCCGCGAACGGGGCCTGTGCCACGTCGCATCCGCTTGCAGCCAAGGTGGCGGTGGACATCCTTGAACGCGGGGGCAATGCCGCCGATGCCGCGATTGCCGGCGCCGTGCTGCTGGGCCTGTGCGAGCCGCAAAGCACGGGGCTGGGCGGGGATTGCTTCGTGCTCATGACCCCGCCGGGCGAGGATCGGGTTCTGGCGCTGAATGCCTCGGGACGGGCGCCGGCGGCGCTGAGTGCCGCGCAATTGCGCGCGCGGGGCCTGACCGGGATGCCGCTGCTCGGGGTCGAGGCGGTGACGGTGCCCGGTGCTGTCGACGGCTTTTGCCGGCTGTCGGCCGATCGGGGCCGGATGCCGCTTGCCGACGTGCTGGCCCCCGCGATCCGTTATGCCGAGGAGGGCGTGCCCGTCGCCCCCCGGGTGTCCAGAGACTGGGCCGAGGGCAGTGACGGCCTGACTGGCGCGGCGCGGAAGTTTTTCCTGACGGCGGGCGCGCCGCTGGCCGAGGGGCAGATGTTCCGCGCGCCGGGCCAGGCCGAGGTCCTGCGGCGCATCGCGCGCGACGGGCGGGCCGGGTTCTATGAGGGAGAGGTTGCCGATGACATGGTCGCCTCGCTCAGGGCGCTGGGCGGCGTCCATACGGCCGAGGACTTCGCGACCAACACATGCGACTGGGGCGAACCGGTCAGCGGGGATTACGGCGACTGGCGCGTGTCCGAGCATCCGCCCAATGGCCAGGGCGCGACGGCGATCCTGATCCTCAACATCCTGCGGCAGTTCGACCTGTCCCCGCTGGATCCGCTGGGGGCCCAGCGGATCCATCTCGAGACCGAGGCGGCGCGCCTGGCCTATGCCCTGCGGGACGAGATCATCGCCGATCCCGCCCATGTCACCCGGCTGGACGAGATGCTGAGCCTGCAGTCGGCGGAGCGTCTGGCCGGGCTGATCGACCCGGACCGGGCAATGCCGGACGGACAGGTCGCGGCGGGGCGGCAACATCGCGACACGGTCTATCTTTGCGTGGTCGATCGCGACCGGATGGCGGTGTCCATCATCTACTCGATCTTCTGGGGGTTCGGGGCGGGTCTGGCCTCGGAGCGTTTCGGCCTTCTGTTCCAGAATCGGGGCGCGGGTTTCACCCTTGCCGAGGGCCATCCGAACGAGGCCGGCGGAGGCAAGCGGCCGCTGCATACGATCATTCCGGGCATGCTCCACCGGGGCGGCCGGCTTGCCGGACCGTTCGGCGTGATGGGGGGCGCCTATCAGCCGACGGGCCATGCACGATTCGTGACGAATCTCGTCGATTTCGGGATGGACCTGCAGGAAGCGTTCGATGCCCCGCGCAGCTTCTGGCAGAACGGGATGCTTGAAGTCGAGCGGGGCTATCCGCCGGCGGTCCGGGCCCGGCTCGAGGAGATGGGACACCGGGTGGTCGAGGCCGAGGAGCCGCTGGGCGGCGGGCAGGCGATCCTGATCGGCGACGGCGGGGCGCTCTCAGCCGGGTCGGACCCGCGCAAGGACGGGATTGCCCTGGGCTATTGACCCCGGCTGGTGCGGGCGCGTCGGTTTCACCCATCCTGTCGTCGGGTCGGTCAACGCCACGCGGCCCGCCAACCGACCGGTCATTGCGGCCGACATCGCGCCTCAGTTCAACTGCAGCTGCAACGGGTAGTGCCCGTCCTCGAACGGGCCGAACAGTTCGGGAAGATCCGGGTGATCCACCGGCTCGCCCGAATAGTCGGCGACAAGGTTCTGCTCCGACACATAGGCCACGTAGTAGCTCTGATCGTTTTCGGCCAGCAGGTGATAGAACGGCTGGTCCTTTGCCGGGCGTGCCTCCTCGGGAATGGCCTCGTACCATTCCTCGGTATTCGAGAACATTGCATCGACATCGAACACGACACCCCGGAACGGATGCTTCCGGTGCCGCACGACCTGTCCCAGGTGATATTTTGCGCGCGATTTCAGCATTGGCCTCATAACCCCATGCGCATTCTTACGACTCTGTGAACCACGGAGTCCATCCTGCGTGCCATCAAGATGGGGAAACACTGCGTCCCCACCCTGTCGGCAAGCCGTGCCCTGCGGTCTTCTGCCGAAGGGTCGGGCCGCGCCCCTCCACGGTTTCCAACCGAACGACAATGCGATAGACTGATGGCAATCAGAACCCGAAGGGTCATGAGGCAGATGAGCAGAGTTTTACGCAGCCTTGTGCTGTTGTTGTTCGTGGCCGCCTGCGGCGGCGGCGAACAGCAGTTTTCGGCGCCCCGAGATCTGGACAACGCCTGTTCGATCGTCGCGCAGCGGCCCAACTACCTGCGGGCGTTTCAGGCGACCGAGCGGAAATGGGGCGTTCCCGTCGCCGTCCAGATGGCCATCATGTACCAGGAGAGCAAGTTCATCGGCAACGCGCGCACCCCGCATCGCTATGCGCTGGGCGTGATTCCCGTCGGGCGGCAATCCTCGGCCTTCGGCTATAGTCAGGCTCTTGACGGGACATGGGCCGAATATCAGGCACAGCAGGGCGGCAACCGGACCAGTCGCGACAACATCGCCGATGCCACCGATTTCATGGGCTGGTACATGAACCTTACCCTGCGCGAGCTGGGCATCCCCCTGAACGACACGCGCAATCAGTATCTGGCCTATCATGAAGGCCGGGCGGGGTTCCGGCGGGGCAGCTACAACGACAAGGCATGGCTCGTGCGAATCGCGGGCCGGCTTCATGAGCGGGCCACCATGTATGACGCGCAATTGCGCAGCTGCGGCAGGATCTGATCCGGAGTCGGACCGGGTCGAAGCGCGTTCGCGCTAGCGGTTCCAGGCAGACATCTCGGCCTGGATGTTGAACAGCCGGTCCGGAATGTTCCCGCCCGAGCGCATGTCGTTCAGGATCACCGTGGTCTGGCTGCCGGTATCGTCGGTCACGATCCACTGCCGCAGCTCGACCGGATCGGCGGTGAAGACCAGCTGGATCGAGCCATGCTGCGGATTGGCCGGATCCTGCGCCGTCACGGTCGTCGTCGTCCCGTCCGAGACATGGCGCGTGACCATGTTGCGCTGTTCGAGGTTCACATTCCGCTCGAGGATGATGTTGAGCGGCGTCTGGTTCAGCGGATAGCGGTCCGGCCCGGTGTTCGAGCGCCCGTCGAAGATCGCCACCTGCCCGCCGCTCGCGATCATCATCGCGCGTTCGGGCGGGGCATATTCGAAACGGATGCGTCCCGGGCGCTTGATGTAGACCGTCCCGGTCGAGATCGTCCCGTCGACATTGATCTGGGTGAAGCCACCCTGCGCCGTCTGAAGCTGGTTCAGATAGGCCGAGATCTGTGCAAGCGACAGCTGCTGTGCCGCCGCCGGAAGGGCGATCGCGGCAAGGCTCGCGCTGATGGCGGTGGCCAGAAGGAAGCGGCGTGTGATCATGATCCTACCTCGTGCAACGGCAACTCCTGCCCGTCCGATATGGGCGATCCTTGCGCCGATTGCACGGTCAAGACGATAACAGCCCCGTTGTCAGCCGATAACATCCGGGCGCGCGGCCCGGGCCAAGCAGGAATTTGGCCAAATTCCTGCCCCCCCGACCGTCGCGCCCTAATGGGGTTCGGGTACCAGGATCTCGCGTTTGCCGACGTGGTTGGCGGGGGTGACGACACCTTCCTCTTCCATCTGCTCTACCAGGCGCGCGGCCTTGTTGTAGCCGATCCCCAGCTTGCGCTGGATGTAGGAAGTCGAGCATTTGCGGTCCTTGGCGACGATCTGCACCGCCATGTCGTAGAGGGCATCCTCGGTCTCGCTTCCCGTGCCGAGGCCCAGCACCGCGTCGATGCTGGAAGAGGTATCCTCGTCCGGCCCCTCGACCACGCCCGACATGTAGTCCGGCGGGCCAAAGCCCTTGAGGTGGTTGACGATCTCTTCGACCTCTTCATCCGAACAGAAGGGCCCGTGGATACGCGTGATCCGCCCGCCGCCGGCCATGTAGAGCATGTCGCCCATGCCCAGAAGCTGTTCGGCCCCCATCTCGCCCAGGATGGTCCGCGAATCGATCTTGGAGGTGACCTGAAAGCTGATCCGGGTGGGGAAGTTCGCCTTGATCGTGCCGGTGATCACATCGACCGACGGCCGCTGCGTGGCCATGATGAGATGGATGCCCGAGGCCCGCGCCATCTGCGCCAGACGCTGGATGCAGGCCTCGATCTCTTTGCCTGCGACCATCATCAGATCGGCCATCTCGTCCACGATCACGACGATATAGGGCAGAACCTCGGGCTGGAACTCGTCCGTTTCGAAGATCGGATCGCCGGTTTCGTCGTCGAACCCGGTCTGGACAGTGCGCGAGAACATTTCGCCCTTGGCCAGCGCCTCGCGGACGCGGCCGTTGTAGCCCTCGATGTTGCGCACGCCCATCTTGGACATCTTGCGATAGCGCTCCTCCATCTCGCCCACGGTCCATTTGAGCGCGACAACCGCCTTCTTCGGGTCGGTCACGACGGGGGACAGAAGATGCGGGATGCCGTCATAGACCGACAGTTCCAGCATCTTGGGGTCGATCATGATCAGCCGGCATTCCTCGGGCGTCAGCTTGTAGAGCAGCGACAGGATCATCGTGTTGATCGCCACCGACTTGCCCGACCCGGTGGTCCCGGCGATCAGAAGGTGGGGCATCTTGGCAAGGTTGGCGACAATCGGTTCGCCCGCGATGTCCTTGCCCAGCGCAAGCGGAAGCCGCATCTGGCTGTCGCCGAAGTCGCGCGCCGAAAGGATCTCGCGCAGGACCACCTTTTCACGCTTGGCATTGGGCAGTTCGATCCCGATCACGCTGCGCCCCGGCACGGTCGAGACGCGGGCCGACAGCGCCGACATCGACCGCGCGATGTCGTCCGCAAGCCCGATCACCCGGCTGGCCTTGAGGCCCGGCGCGGGTTCCAGTTCGTACATGGTGACGACGGGGCCGGGGCGGACGCTCACGATCTCGCCCTTGACGCCATAGTCGTCGAGGACGCTTTCCAGCATCCTTGCGTTCTCTTCCAGCGCTTCGTTGGGAAGGTGGTGGCGTTCCACCTCGTCCGGGCTTGTCAGAAGCGAGAGCGGCGGAAATTCGTAATCGGCATACCGATCCTCGAGCGGGAGCGAGGGCTGCGCCTCGGCCCGCGCGCGGGTGGACGGTGCCGGCGCACGCTTGGGCGGGTGCAGGACGGCGCGGCGCGGCTCGGCCACCGGAAGGGTGGCTTCGGGCGGCAGGCGCGGCGGCATCTCCTCGTCCCAGACCACTTCGTCCTCGAAAGGCTCGATATGTGGCATGTCGGCGAAGGTGTCGTCCTCGGCGGGCAGAGGCGCGTAGGCGGTGCTTGCCGCAGGCCGTGCGGTCAGGGGCGGCTCGATCCGGCCGGCCGGCATCGGCGGCATGACGGCGGCCGCAGCGACCCCGCCAAGGGGTTGGGGACGGTGGCGCGTCGGATCAAGGATCAGCGGCCGGGGGCCACGCGGCCGGGCGGGCGGAGGCTCGGGTTCGGCGGTGCGCTTGCGGCTGCGGATCGCCTCGGCGATGCGGCTGCGGATGCGGTTCTCGTCCAGGCCTGCCTCGGGATCGAAGGCGGGATCGAGGTCGTTCGGGCCGCCGTCTGAAAGCACCTCCGCAGGCACCGCGCCACGCTCGGACGACTTGCGGCGCAGGATCGAGGCAAGGAACCCGCCCGAGGCGGCGGGTGCCGGCTCGACCCGGGCGCGATGGGGGCGGTCGGTCGGTGCCATGACCGGCGGCGGGGTGCGGGGGATGGCATGTGGCGGCGCGACAGGGGTGTCGGGTCCGGCCATGGACGGGGCGATCATGGGGGGCATCTTGCGCTCGGCGGCGCTGCGGTGGCCCCCGGTCAGCGGGGGCATGACGCGGCCACCGGGCATGTCGGGCACCGGCCTTGCAGGGTCATGCGCGGCGGGCGGCATCAGGGCCGCGCCTTCGGCGACACTCCGGTCATCGCCCCGGGCGATGGGCGCGCGCAGGATGGCGGTCGCGCGCTGCGTGCCGGTCGTCTCGGCCATCGTCCGACCCGGAACGGCGATCTCGGCCTGTGCGAAAGCGGGTGCGAAAGCGGGCGCGGCGGCGGCCTGCATGGCGCGGCGCTCGGCGCGGGCTGCCAGCCCGGCATGGACGCGCGACCCCGCGCCCCGTGCGCCGGTCAGCACGCCCTGCAGCGCGCGACCAAGCATGCGCACCAGAACGTCATAGCTCAGCACCAGCCCTACCAGAAGCCAGCGGCGCAGGGCGCGCAGTTCATCGCCCGTGAAGCCCAGCACGAACAGCGACAGCACCACTGTGACCAGCCCCAGCCCCAACGACAGAAGGTTCACCGCAAGGCCGGGTCCGATCGGCAGGATCGTCAGGATCATGCCCAGCACCGTATCGCCGAACAGACCGCCGATCCCGAAGCTGTGCGGCCATGCCGGGGGCGGCACCAGCGTCGCGCAAAAGATCGCGGCCACTGCCACGGCAACCGGACCGATCACGATGCGCGACAGCACCCGTTCCTCGCCCCAATGCGCGGCAAGGCGGATGCCGCCGGCACAAAGGATCAGCGGGATCAGCCACGACCCCAGGCCCATGATCATGTAAAGCGGATGCGCGATCGAGGCACCCAGCCGCCCCATCCGGTTCTGCACCGGCGCATCGGTCGCCATCAGCCATGAAGGATCGTCAGGCGAATAGCTGGCGATCATCAGCGCCGCCATGACGCCCAGCGCGATCAGGCCCAGACCGACAAGCTCTTTCCCGCGTTTCTCGATCGCGGCCTGCATCGTGCTGTCCAGAAGCGGATCGCGCCCTCGCGTCTGATAAGCCATTCTCGCCCTCGCCTCTATGCGTACAGACAGTCGCGAAGCTGGGTCAGCCCGCGCTGCATGTCCTGTGTCGGGGCCACCATCGCGACCCTGATGAACCCGTTCCCCGGGTTTTCTCCGTTCGTCTCGCGCCCGAGATAGGCGCCGGGAAGGACCCGCACCCCCGTCTCGCGCCAAAGCTTAAGAGCCGCCGCCTCGCCATCCTCGACGGGAAGCCAGAGGAAGAACCCCGCAGGCGGCGGTGCGTATCCGGGCACGCCCGACAGCACCTGATCGGCAATACGGTATTTCTGCTGATAGAGCGCGCGGTTTTCCTCGACATGCCCCTCGTCCGCCCAGACCTTTTCGGCCACCCGCTGAAGCGGCAGGGGCAGCGGCGCGCCCGCGTAGTTGCGCAGCTGGCGCATCGCGGCAATGGCCATTGGCCCCGAGGCGACAAAGCCCGACCGCAGCCCCGGCAGGTTCGACCGTTTCGACAGCGAATTGAACAGGACCAGCCGCTCGGGGTCGGCCCACATCGCGCGGGCCACGCTGAGCGCGCCTGTCGGTGCGGCATCACGCCAGATCTCGGAATAGCACTCGTCGGCAAGGATGCGGAAATCGTACCGCTCGGCCAGGCCGATCAGGTCGCGCCAGTAGCCTTCGGTCGCCACCGCGCCCTGCGGATTGGCGGGGGAACAGATGTAGGCAAGCGCCGTCCGCTCAAGCACCTCGGCCGGCAGCGCGGTGTAATCGGGCAGGTGGCCGGTGGCGGCGGTGGCGGGCACATAGACGGGCTCGGCCCCCACCGACAGGGCCGCCACGGCATAGACCTGATAGAACGGGTTGGGCGTCAGCACGACGGGCCGCCTGCCGCGCTTTGCCTCGGGGCAAAGCGCCATGGCGGCATTGTAAAGCCCCTCGCGCGTGCCGTTCAGCACCATCAGGTTGTCGGGCAGAAGCTGCACCCCGTAACGGCGACCGATCCAGCCAAGGATCGCGTCCAGCAATTCGGGCGTCCCTTCGTTCGGGGGATACTTGCCGAAGCCCTCCAGATTGGCGGCGAGCGCATCGCCCACCCATGCGGGAAAGGGGTGCTGCGGCTCTCCGATGGTCATGGCAATGGGCGTGCCGCCCGCAGGGTGCACGTCGAGAAGGCGTCTGAGACGCGGAAACGCGTAGTCCGGTAGGTCCGAAAACCGCTCGGGGGTGTCCATGTCTGCCTCATTGCCGGGGTCGTTCACGCCCCGTTGATCGCAAGGTAGCGCCGCCCGCCCCCCTATGTCCAGAATTTAGAAGGGGAATCGCCGGGGCAGTGGCCCGGCGATGTGGCATTTAGGCCAGCGCCGCCTCGGCCGCGCGGGCCAGCCGGAGAAGCCGGCCCTCCTGCCCCGGCTGCGCATGCAGCATGATGCCACAGGACGGCGTGCTCGTGGGCAGCGTGATCGCCGCCAGCCCCATCAGATTGCCCATCCGCGTGCAGCGCAGCGTCTGCAGGTTGACCGCGCGGTAATGGTCGGGGTTGGCGGCCAGCCGGGCCATATTGGGCGGCAGGATCGCGCCTGTCGGGCAGATCACGGCATCCGCCCCGGCGGTGGCGGCGCGAAACACCGTGCGGATCGCCCGCATCCAGTCCCATCCGGCGATGAAATCGGCCGCAAGGATATCGGCGCCGCCCCGCAGGCGTTCGAGGATCATCGGATACATCTTCTCGGGCGCCGCCTCGACCAGAGGCCGCCAGAAGGCATAGGCCTCGGCCCCGTAAAGCGGCAGGGCAAGGTCATAGGCATCGCGGACCCCGGGGATGTCGATATGCTCGACGACGGCCCCGGCGGCCGACAGACGGGAAACGGCGTTCGCGAAGGCGTTCGCAGGGGCATCGGCGATATCCTCGCCCACCACCGTGTCGAGGATCAGAAGGCGCGCACCCTTCAGGCTGGTCCCGTTCAGATCGAAGGGCGTCGTCCCGCCAAGTGCCGCATGGATCAGCGCCGCATCCTCGACACTGCGGCAAAGCGGGCCGACCGTGTCGAACGACGGGCAAAGCGGCACCACACCGGTCAGGGGCAAGGCACCATGGGCGGGCTTGAAGCCCACCAGATCGTTCCAGGCGGCGGGAATGCGGATCGACCCGCCGGTATCCGACCCGATCGCCGCCGGTGCCAGCCCGAAGGCAACCGAGGTCGCCGCCCCCGAGGACGATCCCCCCGGCACCGCCTCGGGATCGTTGACGCAAGGGGGCGTGGCGGTGACCGGGTTGTAGCCAAGGCCCGAGAAGGCCACCTCCGACATATGCGTCTTGCCCAGGCAGACCAGACCCGCCTCCGTGGCATTGCGCAGGACCTCGGCATCCGCATCCGGCACCCGGCCGGCCATGAGCGCCGTCCCGGCCTCGGTCGCGACGCCGGCGGTGTCGTACAGATCCTTCCACGACAGCGGCACCCCGTCGAGCGGACCGCGCCGCAGCCCCAGTTTCGCGCGGTTGCGCGCCGCCCCGGCCTCGGCCCGGGCGCGGTCGGGGGTGGTGCGGGCAAAGATGCGGTCAGCCAGCGGATGGGCCGCAATGGCCGAAAGATGCGCCTCGGTCAGCTCCACCGGGTCGATCCGCCCCGCCGCGATCCCACGCCCCAGATCCGCCGCCGTCGCCTTCAGCCAGTCGTCCATGCACCGCCCCCACCCGTTTTCTCGCGGACGGTAGCGGCCAAGCAGCGCATGGACAATCCCGCGTCGGGCGCCATAGTCAGGCCCATGACGCATTCGGCACATATCCTTGTCACGGGCGGCGGCCTGAACGGCCCGGCTCTGGCCCTCGCCCTTGCACAGGCCGGGTTCCGGGTGACGGTGATCGACTCCCTGCCGTGCGACACCCGCGCCGATCCCGCATTCGACGGGCGCGCCTATGCGCTGGCCCTGACCTCGCGCCGCCTGCTGGCTGCCATTGGCATCTGGCAGCATGTGGCAGAACGCGCCGAACCCATGCTGGGCATCAGGGTCCGCGACGGGAAGGCGGGCGGGTCCGCCGGCCCCCGGACGCTGGAATTCGACCATGCCGAGATCGAGGAAGGCCCGATGGGCCACATGGTCGAGGACCGCCACCTGCGCCGCGCGCTACTGGATGCCATGCAGGAGGAGGCGCGGATCACCCACCTCGCCGGCGAGACCGTCACCGCGCAAGAGGTGCAGCCGGGCGGGGTGATCGTGACGCTGGCCTCGGGCGAAAGGATCCGGGGCGCGCTGCTTGTCGGTGCGGACGGGCGACACGGCGGCACGGCGGCACGGGCCGGGATCGGGCGGATGGAATGGGGCTACGGGCAGACGGCGGTGGTCTGCGCCGTCGCTCATGAAAAGCCGCATCAGGGGATCGCGCATCAGGTCTTTTGGCCTGCGGGCCCGCTTGCCATCCTGCCGCTGACCGGAAACCGCAGCGCCATTGTCTGGAGCGAATCCGACACCCGGGCCGCAAGGATCATGGCGATGGATGACGCGGGCTTCCTTGCCGCGCTCCGCCCCGCCGTCGGCGACGTTCTCGGCGCGCTCTCCCTTGTCGGAAAGCGCTTCAGCTATCCGCTCGGCCTGTCGCTGGCGCATGAGGTTGTGGCCGCCCGCGTGGCCCTCCTGGGCGACGCGGCGCATGGTGTGCATCCGATCGCGGGGCAGGGTCTGAACGCGGGCCTGCGCGATGTCGCGGCGCTGGCGGATGTGCTGTCCGAGGCGAAGGCGCGCGGCGAGGATCCGGGCGCGCCGACCGTGCTTGCCCGCTACGCCCGCTGGCGGAGGTTCGACACGGCCACGCTGGCCTTTGCGACGGACGGGTTCAACCGCCTGTTCTCGAACGACAATCCCCTGCTCAGGCGCGTTCGCGATCTGGGCCTCGGCGCGGTGAATGCCGTGCCGGGCCTGCGCCGCGCCTTCATCCGCGAGGCTGCCGGGCTGACCGGCGACCTGCCCCGCCTGATGCGGGGCCCCTGACCGGCGACGACCCCCCCCCCCCCCCCCCCCCGCCCCCCCCCCCCCCCCCCCCCCCCCCCCCGCAACGCCCTCGACCCGCGCTACCCTTCCTCGTCCATGAGCGCCGCGACAAGCCCGGGCAGTGCCGCGTGATGGTCGAATGGCCGCGCCCCGTCGAAGGCCTCGACCGGCGCCTTGCGATAGCCTCCGGTGAACAGCGCAAAGGGCACACGGGCGGCCTGTGCCGTCTGATGATCGACCTCGCTGTCGCCCACAAAGAGTGCCCGATCCGCCCCCAGATCGGACAGGGCGCGGATCAGCGGAGCCGGATCGGGTTTGGACACGGTCAGGCTGTCGCCGCCGATGACCGTCCCGAAGAACCCCGCCAGGCCGAAATGCGCCAGCACCGCCCGCGTGGCCGAGGCGGGCTTGTTCGTGCAGATCCCCAGTGCGAAGCCTGCCTCCGCCAGCGCGCCCAGCGCCAACATTGCGCCCGGATACAGCCTCGTCAGCCCCTGCGCCCCGTCATAGGCGCCCAGAAAGGCCCCGTGCAGCCGGGCGTGATCCGCCTCCGGCAACCCCCGCGCCGCCATCATCCGGGCAACGAACACGCCGGTCCCGTTGCCGATGAAGCTGCGCGTTTCCTCAAGCGTCAGGGGGGCGGCGCTTTCGCCCGCAAGCACACGGTTCGCCACGGCACGGATGTCCGGCGCGCTGTCGATTAGCGTCCCGTCAAGGTCAAGGACGACGGCCCGCCTCACCTGCCGGCGGCCGCGAGAAGCGCGCGCAGGTTCGCGCCATAGGGCGCGGGGTCCGCCACCGATCCGCCCTTGAACAGCGCCGATCCCGCCACCAGCACATCCGCGCCCGCCCGCGCCACGACCGGGGCCGTCTCGACCGTCACCCCGCCATCGACCTGCAGCCGGATGGGGCGGTCCCCGATCATCGCACGGATGCCTGCGATCTTGGCCTCCATCGCCGGGATGAAGGCCTGACCGCCGAAGCCGGGATTGACCGTCATCACGCAGATCAGGTCCACCATGTCCAGAAGATGCGCCAGCGCCTCGATCCCGGTGCCCGGATTGATCGCCACGCCCGCCTTGCAGCCCGCGCCCCGGATCGCCTGCAGCGTGCGGTGGATATGCGGGCCGGCCTCGAGATGCGCGGTCAGGTAATCCGCACCGGTGGCGGCGAAGGCCGCGACATAGGGATCGACCGGGGCGATCATCAGATGGACATCCATCACGCCCCGGATATGCGGGCGAAGCGCCGCGCACATCTGGGGGCCGAAGGTGATGTTGGGCACGAAATGCCCGTCCATCACATCGACATGGATCCAGTCCGCGCCCTGCGCCTGCAGTGCCGCGCATTCCGCGCCGAAATCCGCGAAATCCGCCGAAAGGATCGAGGGGGCGATGGTGACGGGCATGGCGGGCGTCCTTTGGTCAGGCGAGGGTCACACCGGCGGCGGCCATCCCGGCCATCGCCTGGGCGAGCGATCCGTCAAGGTCGATGGCACGGCACAGATCGGTCCGCACGGTCACATCGAACCCCAGATGCGCGCCGTCCACGGCCGAGAAATTCACGCAGTAATCCGTGGCCAGCCCCGCCAGCGTCAGCCGTGTGATGCCGCGCGTCCTCAGATAGCCCTCAAGCCCCGTGGGCGTGGTCCGGTCATTCTCGAAAAACGCCGAGTAGCTGTCGATCGCGCGGCGAAAGCCCTTGCGCAGGATCAGGTCGGCCCTGTCGGTCGCAAGGCCCGGATGAAACGCGGCCCCGGGCGTGCCCTGCACACAGTGATCGGGCCAGAGCGTCTGGGGGCCATAGGGCATCCCGGTCACCGAGAAGGGCGCGGCGCCGGCGTGCTGGCTGGCAAAGGAGGCGTGATCGGCGGGATGCCAGTCCTGCGTCAGGATGACCGCGCCGCCCTCGGTCCCGATGAGCGCGTTGACGCCCGGCACGATCCCGTCGCCCCCCGCCACGGCCAGCGCGCCGCCGGGGCAGAAGTCGATCTGCAGGTCGATGACGATCAGGGCGTGGTCTGACATGGGCCATCCTTTCGCATGTCCCGTTCCCTAGTCGCGGGGTCGGGGCGGGTCAATGGCGGGCCCGCGGCGCGCTCGGGGCGCGCTCGGGGCGGGCGCTCGGGGTTGCCCCTGCCTGGCGCGGGGGCTATCGACTCTGCATGCTGATCGTCGCGGCGCTATACCACTTCACCCGCTTCCCCGATCCCGCGGCCCTGCGTGCGCCGCTTCTGCAGCGATGCCGCGACAACGGGACCTTCGGCACGCTCCTGCTGGCGCCCGAGGGAATCAACGGCACGATCGCGGGTCCGAGGGCGGGGATCGACGCGGTGCTGGACCATATCCGCGCCCTTCCGGGCTGTGCCGGACTTGAGTGGAAGGAGGCCGGGGCCGAGGCGATGCCCTTCCATCGCATGAAGGTCCGCCTCAAGCGCGAGATCGTGACGATGGGCCAGCCCGATGTCGATCCGGCGGCGCGGGCGGGGACCTATGTCACCCCCGCCGACTGGAACGCGCTGATCGCCGGGCCGGATGTGGCGGTGATCGACACGCGCAACGATTACGAGGTGGCGGTCGGCACGTTCGACGGCGCGATCGACCCGGGCACGGCAAGCTTTCGCGACTTTCCCGCCTGGTGGGCGGCGAACCGCGAGAGGTTCGCCGGCAAGCGGATCGCCATGTTCTGCACCGGCGGCATCCGCTGCGAGAAGGCGTCGAACTGGCTTCTGGGGCAGGGGGCGAAGGAGGTGTTCCACCTGCGGGGCGGGATCCTCAGATACCTCGAAGAGGTGCCCGAGGCCGAAAGCCGCTGGCAGGGCGGCTGCTTCGTCTTTGACGAGCGGGTGGCTGTGGGGCATGGCCTCCAGCCCACCGCGCACAGCCTGTGCCGGGCCTGCCGGATGCCGCTGTCGCCCGGGGATCGGGTCGATCCGGCTTACGAGGAGGGTGTCGCCTGCGCCCATTGTGCGGACCGGACGTCCGAGGCTGACAAGGCGCGCTACCGCGAGCGGCACCGGCAGATGCTGCTGGCCGAAGCGCAGGGTCGTCGTCACATCGGCGCGCCCTGAGCGCATGGGGGTGGCTGTGGCGCAAGGTAGAGGCCAAGGGGGGGGGGGGGGGGGGGGGGGGGGGGGGGGGGGGGGGGGGGGGGGGG
>JAFIEN010000064.1 GCA_020832515.1 Rubellimicrobium sp.
TGCCAAGGGCATCGGCAGCGATCCGGGTCAGGGTTCCCATCGCCCGCATCTGGCCGGCGACGCGTGGGACGATCAGCGTGGATCCGCGCCACAGAAGCGGCAGGAACCCGGCATCGACCGTGCGCAGGCCGTCACCGGGCCAGAGATCCTCGACCGCGACAGGGCCGCGCTCGGTCTGGAACAGTGTCCCGCGCGCGAAGGCGGTGAAGGCCTCGTCGAAGGCGGCAAGAGAGGGGACAAGCCGCGTCACATCGACGACGCTGTTCGGGTCTGTCTCGCCTTGCGGCATGTAAAGGATCTTGATCCGCCGCATCAACGGCTGTCGCGCGGCGGGACGCCCGCCCGCATGGGCCGGGTCGGGCGTCCCGGGCAGCGTGGGCGGGGCAATATGCCCCTCTCCACCAGCCGTGCCGTTCTGCGGTGCCCGGTCGAGGCGAACCGGGGCCTTCTGACTTCCCGCCGCGAGGCCAGCGGCGGGCGGGGAAACGTAAGTCATGCGAACACCTTGCGGTTGGTCACATCACCTGTCGGCCCCCACCGAACGACAGCTGAGGAGATTGCTGTCATCCCGAATGTGTCGGGATTGGGCCGCCTCTGTCAAAGGAAACCCGGATGGCGCAACGATGGGTGACCAATCCGGGCTGCGGCTACAGGATTGTGGGCGGCGGATGGACAGTCCTGCCACAATCTGATTCTCGGACTGCCGTACGGGGCCGCCGGGGCCGGGCGGAAAGTCGCGATCAAGTGGCGATGCGGTGGTCTGACGCCGGAAGTCGTCTGGTGTCAGTGCGGCCGACGGGAAGGCTGCGATGCCCTGGGCCTGGTTCTGTCGCGTCTTGATCCGACGTCGGCCCACATGGTGCAGGGCCGCCTCGATACAAGCACCGCCACGCGCATGGCCCGGCGCGACACAAGGCCCGGCGCGACACGACAATCGCCGCGACAGCAGGCCCGCCTCGACACAAGCGGCGCCACAAGGGTTGCGCGGCGAACGGGGGCCTTGTCCCAAGGACCCGGTTCCCCAGGCCCCGCGCCCCGCAACGGCAGGGTGCGCGGCAAGGCCTGCCCGGGTGGCTGCACGGCCCGATCGACGTCAGTCAGGTCGCCCTGCAGGCGGCCCATGGCGGTTCATGCGGTGCAGCGGATCGCGACAGCGGCGGCAGGCACGGTGGCCACCACGGCATCCGCCCTGCGGCCGGGCGACACTGGTCCGAGTTGGGCGAGCCTGCGTGCAATGAACGCCTGACGGCGCAGGCCGCGTTCCCACGGCATCCGCGTCTTGCACAACTGCGCCTCGGCAACGGCGGTTATCATCCAGCGGCGTCCGGGTGTCATCGCATTTCTCCTTCCCTCGGGCGCCTGTCCTGGGTCGCCCGGATCGACCATCTCATGCCATCCGGGCTCAACTCTGACCCGAAAAGGATGAAGAAAGGGTTTCTTGCCGGTGGAATTGTGGCGGATGCCGGGGTTTATCCAGCCGTCAGAGACGGATTGTCGCGATCATCCGTCCGTAATCGGCCTCGCGCGCATGGGTGGCGCGGCGATAGCTGTAGAATCGGTCGGGATCGGAATAGGTGCAATGACGCGTCCATTCCGCATGTCCGACACCCGCGGCGCGCAGCCGATAAAGCCCGAAGCCCGGCAGATCGAAGAGCATCCGGTCGCCTGTGCCATGTGCAAAGAAACGGGCGGCGCCTTCGTCTTCGGCCAGAAAGGCCTCGTAGAATTCGGGGCCCACCTCATAGGCACGCTGACTGATCGTGGGGCCGATCACGGCGACGATCGCGTCGCGCCGCGCGCCCAGCCCCTCCATCGCGTCCACCGCCGCCTCGAGTACGCCGAAAAGCGCGCCCTTCCAGCCCGCATGGACCGCCCCGACGACCCCCGCCGTCCGGTCGGCAAGCAGCACCGGCTGGCAATCGGCGGTCAGCACCGACAGCGCGATGCCCGGCACCGCCGTCACCATGGCATCGGCACGGACGCTTCTCTCGAGCGGGCCGGTCACACAAAGTACCTCGGCCGAATGCACCTGATCGACGCCGACCAGCGCATCCGCCGTCACGCCCATCGCCTTGGCGACGCGGGCGCGGTTGATCGAGACGGCCTCGTGCTGATCGCTGCTGCCACGGCCGCAGTTGAGACCAAGGAACACACCCGACGAGGCACCGCCCGCCCGGCCGAAAAACCCGTGGCGGACCGGGTTCAGGGCAGGCGCGGTGATGATGTCGAGGCTCATGTCTGAAGTCCCGGCGGGGGCGGGGCGGATTCGGGGAAGACACCCATCACCTTGAACAGGTCTCCCATTTCCGCGGGGCTGGTCAAGCGCCGATGGGCCGCAAGGTGGCTTTCGAGCGCGTCCCGATCGCCGCGCGTGGCCAGCGTGCGCGCCAGCGCCTCGGCCCGTGCAGAAATCCCGAGCCGTTCGAGAAACACGCCCTGCGGCGCGAGCCGGGTTGCGCTTGCCGGGGCGACCGCGCGGGCCAGCGCCTCGAAATCGACATGTGCGGTCAGGTCGGCCGCGCCGGGGGCGGCCAGCGGATCGACCGGCGCATGGCCCTTGAGCGCCTGCAGCGTCCCTCCGAGCGAGCGCCAGTCGCCATAGTCGATGAACAGCGCAAGGCCCCCGTTCCGCGCGATCCGCGCGCCTATGCCGGCCGCGATGGCGGGCAGGGCGGGACAAAGCTCGATCACATCGCCGTCCTGCGTATCCTCGATCCGGTGGGCAAGGGTTGCGACGGGCGCGGCCTCGGTCAGGCCGAAGGCAAGCCGCCCCTCGGCCAGCCCGACAACCCGCTCGCGCCAGCCTGTCCCGTCGCGCAGGAACTGGCGGATCGGCAGCGCATCGAGGAATTCGTTGGCGATCAGAAACAGCGGCCCCTCGGGCAGGTCCTCGGCCCGGTCGTGCCAGATCGCCCCGGGCAGGCGCTGCGCCTGTTCCTGCCGCAGCCGGGGCGAGGTCTCGACCAGATGCAGCGAAAGGGCGGCGTGAAAGCCGGGCACCCCGCGCGTGGCGCGCAGCGCATCGTGCATCAGCGTCCCCCGGCCTGGCCCAAGCTCGGCCAGAATCACGTGGTCGGGCCTGCCCTGATCCATCCAGGCCTGCGCCAGCGCAAGACCGATCAGTTCGCCGAACATCTGGCTGATCTCGGGCGCGGTGGTGAAATCGCCCGCGACCCCCAGCGGATCGCGCGTGGCGTAATAGCCGTGGACGGGGTGCATCAGGCAGTCGGCCATGTAATCGGCCAGCGTGATGGGCCCGGTCGCAGCAATGCGCGCCGCAAGCAGACGCGCAAGCACCGTCATAGGGCTCCGGCGCTTGGGCGGCGGGCGGCAAGGATGATCCAGAGGCCGATCGCCAGCATCGGCAAGGACAGAAGCTGCCCCATCGTCAGCCCCCAGCCGCCGACATGCACCGCAAGCCCCAGGGGATTGCCTGGCCCCACGAATTGCGCATCCGGCTGGCGCACGAATTCGACGAGGAACCGTCCCGCGCCATAGACCGCAAGGAAGGTGCCGGTCATCAGCCAGGGACTGCGCAGCGCATCCCGCCGGAAGGCCAGCCACAGCAGCAGAAGGCCAAGGATCAACCCTTCGACCAGCGCCTGATACAGCTGGCTGGGATGACGCGCGCACATCCCCATGACGACACCGGGGCAGGTCTGCGCTGCCTCGCCGGGAAAGATCACGCCCCAGGGCAGGGTGGTCGGACGGCCCCAAAGCTCGGCATTGACGAAATTGGCCAGCCGGCCAAGGAACAGGCCGGGCGGTGCGGCCATCGCGATGGCGTCCGAGGTCGAGGCTAGCGGGATCTTCTGCGCCCGGCAGAACACAAGGACCGCGACGACCACGCCCAGAAAGCCGCCGTGGAAGGACATGCCCGGTTCCCAGATGAACAGGATGCTGAGCGGATCGGAAAGGTACAGCGCGGGATTGTAGAACAGCACATAGCCCAGCCGTCCGCCTGCGATGATGCCGACGATGATCCATGTAAGCAGCGCTTCCAGCTGCTCGGCGTTCATCGGCGGGGTGTCGCGGGGCCAAAGCGCGGGGCGGCGGAGCGCGACCTTGATGATCTGCCAGCCGATCAGGATGCCCACGATGTAGGCCAACGCATACCAGCGCAACGCAAGCTCGAAGCCGAACAGGCTGACCGAGAAGACCTCGGGCGAGATGTCGGGGAAGGGGATGCCGGTCTGCTCCATGTTCCCTAGCTGCCGAGAGGGCG
The DNA here is from genome assembly GCA_020832515.1 of Rubellimicrobium sp. Lineage (GTDB taxonomy): Bacteria > Pseudomonadota > Alphaproteobacteria > Rhodobacterales > Rhodobacteraceae > JAFIEN01. The sequence continues at coordinate 4,226 of JAFIEN010000064.1, forward strand.
CGACGAAGTCAACCGCACAACCCGACCGCGCGGTGTGACCTTGTGATCCGCCGGGTGGGGGCCATATTAGAGGCAAGTTGCACGGAGGATGACGATGCAGACCCGCAACAAGATCTTCGACGATCTGTCGCAGCTGATGACGAATGCGATGGGCGTGGCGCAAGGCGCGCGCGACGAGGCGCAGAATGCGATGAAGTCCATGATGGACCGCTGGCTGGCCGAACGCGACCTTGTCACACGCGAGGAATTCGACGCGATCCGCGACCTGGCCATCCGGCTCGATGCCGAGAACAAGGCGCTTGCCGCACGGATTGCAGCGCTCGAGGCCGCGTCGGGGAAATAGCGGCTGGCCGGGCGCCGGCCCGTGCGAGTACGGCCTGTTGCGCAGGCAGCGGCCCGGACCCGTACGGCAAAAGCCGATGGCGGTTGCGGACGGGTGAAGGTGCGCGACACGCCCGCCCCCTGACGGCATCAGGCCAAGGTGCTTCACCGGGCCGGCGCACTGCATTGCCGCCGGCATTTCGCCCCTGCGCAGTTCAGGCCCGTTGATTGCGCCGCGCCGACCGGTTATCGCTGTCCGCGCCGGATCCGCTACGACCCGCGGATGCGCATAAAGGACATCTCATGCCGCTCGGCCTGACACTCTCTCCTGCGCGGCGGGTCTTTGCTGCCTTTGCCGTCTACTCGTTCTCGATGGGAAACATCTTTCCCCGCCTGCCCGATGTCCAGACCGCGATGGGCGTGGGCGAAGGCGCCCTCGGGTTTGGCCTGATCGGAGCGCCTGTCGGGACGCTTCTCGCCCTGACCTTCGCCTCGCCCGTGCTCGAGCGGATCGGGTTTCGCCGCGCGATGCTGACGACGATTCCGGCGGTGTCGATCCTCTATGCCATCGCGATCCATGCGACCGGGCCGCTCGGCCTGTTCCTGCTGCTGATCCCGGTGGGCATCGCCATCGGCTGCGTCGAGATCATGCTCAACCTCGAAGCCGACCGGGCCGAGCATCTTGCGGGCTACCGGATCATGAACCGGGCGCATGCCTTCTGGAGCATCGGATTCTTCGCCGCCGGTATCTTCGGTGCCGTCATGGCCGGGATCGGACTGTCGCCACAGCTGCATCTTGCGCTGGTGGTGCCGATTGCGGGTGTTGCAATTTGGCTGTTCCTGGGCGATTTCCAGCCCGCTCCGCCGCGCCCCGGCCTTGCCACCGGGCCCGGGCCGCGGCTGGCGCTGCCCACCGGCGGGATCATGCTGCTGGTCGTGGTCACACTGAGCGCGATGCTGATGGAGGGGGCCAGCATAGACTGGTCCGCGATCTATCTGCGCGACGTCTTTGGCGTGACCCCCTTCATCGCGGGGCTGGGCGTGGCGGCCTTTTCCATCGCGCAGGGCGGCATGCGGTATTTCGCCGACAGCTTTCTCGAACGGATGGCACCCGCCAGCCTTGCCAGGGCGCTTTTGCTTGTCCTGTTGATCGGCAGCGTCATGGTGACCTTTTCTCCGGCGGCCTGGATCTCGCTTCTGGGGTTTGCGCTGATGGGCCTGGGGTCCAGCACGATCTTTCCGCAGGCCATGTCGGCTGCTGCCCAGAGGACGGACCGCTCGGCCGTGGTCAATATCGCGGCACTGGCGCAGATCTCGTTCACGGTGTTCCTGATCGGCCCGCCGCTCCTTGGTTTCGTGGCCGAGGCCTTCGGGATCCGGACCTCCTACGGCATTGCCATACCGCTTGTTCTGCTCAGCCTGCTGACGGCCGGCGCGCTGGGCCGGCAGGCGCCCGAGCGCGTGGCGCAGCGCGCAGCCTGACCCGGATCCTGCGCGCGGCTCAAAGCGCGACGAAGGCATCCTGCCGCGCGTCATAGACCTCGAGATCGCCCTGCGCGATGTCATGCCATGCGCCATGCAGCGTCAGGATGTCCTTTTCGACCGCCTCGCGCACGAAGGGAAAGGTCATGAGATTGGACAACGAGATCACGACCGCCCGCTTCTCGAACTCGCGCAGCCGCTCGTCGGGGTCGGTCGCGGTCAGCGCCGCATAGCCCGGGCGCAGGATGTCCATCCAGCGACCCACGAAACTGCCCGCCTCCTCAAGCTCGGGGGCATGGCCCGAGCACATGTCGTGGCATCCCTTCACGCCCCCGCAGCCGGAATGGCCCAGCACGATCAGATGGGCGACATGCAGCGTCACCACGGCATATTCGACCGCAGCCGAGGTGCCGTGATACTCGCCGTCCGGATTGTAGGGCGGAACGAGGTTGGCGATGTTGCGATGGATGAAGAACTCGCCCTGATCGGCGCCGAAGATCGAGGTGACATGGACGCGGCTGTCGCAGCAGGAGATGACCATCGCGCGCGGATGCTGCCCGTCCAGGGCAAGATGCCGGTACCAGGCCTGATTCTCGGCATAGGAGGTGGCCTTCCAGCCAAGATAGCGCCGCACCAGATAATCCGGCAGGGGGCGGGACGGGCTCATGGGCAGTATCCTTGCGGTCGGGCACGAAACCGCGCCGTTCCTTCGCATTCGATGTGTTTTTCCCGGGGATCGCAACCCGGCGGCAAGTTTTGTGCGACAGGGTGGTGCAATGTCACGCCCGTCCCCTTCAACCACGCCGCCTTTGCCCGGATGCCGGATCGTCGTCCTTCGACCGGCCGAGGGTTTTGCCATCGACCCCGGACCGCTTGAACGGCTGTCCCTTGCGATCGGCCGCGGGCCTGCGCGTGACCTCAGGCAACGGCTGCATCTCGATCTGGACCAGCGCATCCCGATGATCATGCGCGCCTATGCCGCCGCCGATCACCGGCTGCTGGCAGATGCCGCCCGGATCGTGGCGGAAACCGCCGGTGCGCTGGGGTATCCGGCCATGGCGCGTGTCGCGGCGGATCTGGTGCGCTGTGCCGGGCGGCCCGATCCGGCGGCGCTGGGGGCCGTGCTGTCGCGGCTTTTGCGGCTTGCGCGGAACCGGCCGCGCCATGGGGATGAGGGGGGCCCATCGTGACCGGGCCCCCTTGAGCCTTGGCCCAACAGTAACTGGGCCCCTTGGCGACTGGGCCGATCTGGCCGCGGCCGGCGGTGCACCTGACCGCGTCGCGCGCTGTCCCTGCCGCCGCAACCTTCGGGGCCGGGGCTTGTGTGTGGATGGCATGTGACGGGCCGCGACTGGCGCCTGGTCCGTGACTGCTGCCCGTGGGTGCGTGGTCGTGGATGCGTGCCCGTGGATGCCTCGTCGTGGATGCCTCGTCTTTGATGACTGGCCGGGGAGCATCCGTCTGCACCGGATGGACCGGCATGCCTGGCCCGGGCGCAGCCATCCGTGACCGCCGGCCCGCGATGTGTGGCCCTTGACCGTCGACGGAAACGAGAGGCCCCGTGACGCTACCTCCGTGACGCTGCTTCCGTGACGCCTTCCCCGTGAGGCTTGCCCCGTGACCGCTGTTCGGGGCGCGTGGCTGGTGACGGACTCCCGTGGCGCGCTGCCTGACACGGATCGCCCTCATGCTCTTGCGGCCTCGCGCGGGGCCGGTAGTCTGGCGCGGACGCGTCTTGCGCCCGCGATCCGGCTCCGAGGAGGACCATGTCCGACACCATGACCCCGCCCCCCGACTTCGTCCCTCCGTCGGCGGATGCCGTGCCGCTGACCATCGTCGCCCCCGACGAGCTTGGCCCGACGCTTGACGCCCTGCCCGCACCCGCCGCCAGCTGGGCGCGCCTGCAGGGCTTTGCCGCCGCCCCGGGCGAGGCGCTGGCCCTTCCCGACGCCGCGGGCGGCATCGCCCTTGCCCTTGTCGGAGCCGGCACCACGGCCGCCCGCTGCCGCGACCGGTTCCTGATCGGGCAGGCCGCCACGCGACTGCCCGCGGGCAGCTACCGCGTCACCGACCATCCGCTGGATGCCGAGGATCTTGCCGAGGCTGCGCTGGGCTGGCTTCTGCACGGCTACCGTTTTGACCGCTACCGCGACCGCCCCCCGGCCCGCGCCCGCCTTGTTGCGCCCGAAGGCCTCGACGCCCGCCGCATCGCGACGCTTGCCGCCGCCGAATCGCTGACCCGCGACCTGATCAACACGCCCGCCGCAGACATGGGCCCGGCCGAGCTCGAGGCTGCTGCCCGCAGCCTTGCCACCGCCCATGGTGCCGCGATCGAGGTCACGCAGGCCGATGTGCTGATCGACGCGGGCCTGCCGCTGATCCATGCTGTGGGCCGCGCCGCGACCGCGCCCCGCGCGCCCCGGCTGATCGACATGCGCTGGGGCGACAGCGGCCCGTCGCTTGTGCTGGTCGGCAAGGGGGTCTGTTTCGACACGGGCGGGCTGAACCTCAAACCGGCAAGCTCGATGGGGCTGATGAAGAAGGACATGGGCGGGGCGGCCACGGTTCTGGGGCTGGCGCAGGCGATCATGACGCTGGGCCTGCCCCTTCGCCTGCGCATCCTGATCCCGGCGGTCGAGAATGCGGTCTCGGCCCCGTCCTTCCGGCCGCAGGACATCCTGACCTCGCGCAAGGGGCTGACGGTCGAGGTGAACAACACAGATGCCGAAGGCCGTCTGGTGCTGGCCGATGCGCTGGCGCTGGCCTGCGAGGCAAAGCCCGATCTGGTCGTGTCGATGGCGACACTGACGGGTGCGGCACGGGTGGCGCTTGGTCCCGATGTCGCGCCCTTCTTCACCGATGACGAGACGCATGCCGCGGCCCTTGCCGCCGCCGCGCGCGCGGTGCGCGATCCGCTCTGGCGGCTGCCGTTCCACATGCCCTACGAGGCGATGATCGAACCCGGCATCGCCGATCTGGACAACGCGCCTGCGGGCGGGATGGCCGGCGCGATCACCGCGGCCCTGTTCCTGCGCCGCTTCACCGATCGGCCCTATGTCCATTTCGATATCTACGGCTGGCAACCCAAGGCCGCGCCTGGCAGGCCCAAGGGCGGGGTGGGGCAGGGCGCGCGGGCCTTGCTCGAGGCGCTGCCCGCGATGCTGCCGATCTGATGACCGCAAGCCCCGCCGCAGATCCCCGCCTGACCCCGGCGAACGGGCGAGTGGCGGATATCTCGCTCAAGGGCCGCGTCACCGCCGAGAGGTTCACCGCAGGCCACCCGGCCCGCGTCTCGGCCCCGGTCGCCGATCTGCTGGCAGAGCCGGGGGGGCGGCGCGAGCGGCAATTGCTCCACGGCTGGCCCGTCACCGTTTATGAAGAGCGTGCGGGCCATGCCTTCCTGCGCTCGGAGCGCGACGGCTATGTCGGCCATGTCGCGACCTCGGCATTGGGTCCTCTGCTGGTGGCGACCCATCTGGTCGCGGCCCGTGCGACACATCTCTACACCGCCCCCGACATCAAGAGCCCCGAGCGCGCACATCTTTCGTTCGGTGCCCTGCTGTCGGTGACGGGAACGGAAGGTGCCTTCGCACGAACCGCCGAAGGGTTCGTGCCGCAGTGCCATCTGCGGCCTTGCGCGATGCCTCTGGACGATCCGGTCGCGGTGGCCCGGATGCATCTGGGCGTGCCCTATCTCTGGGGTGGCAATTCGGTTCTGGGGATCGACTGTTCGGGCCTTGTCCAGGCCGCGCTCATGGCATGCGGCATCGCCTGTCCGGGCGACAGCGACCTGCAGGAGCGCGGCGTGGGCACGCCGCTGATCCCGGCCGGGGACCTGCGGGCGGGTGACCTGGTCTTCTGGCGGGGTCATGTCGGGCTGATGGCCGATGACGTGACGCTGATCCATGCCAATGCCACCCATATGGCCGTGGTGGCAGAGCCACTGGCAACGGCGCGGTCCCGCATCCTTGCCCTGACCGGCCACGACATCACAAGCTGCCGTCGCCCCTGAGGCGGTGCCGAATTTTACCAAATTCGGCACTCCGGCCCGGCACCGGCGCTCCGGTGTGGCACCCGGGAGAATTTTGGCAAAATTCTCCCGCCACCTCCGGGCGTGCCTAGTCCACGACCCTCAACCTGCGCCCGTCCAGCACGCGCAGCACCGCCTCGAGGTCATGGCCCCGCCGCAACACCTGCCCCTCGGCACCGATGACCGCATACTGGCCCTGCCGCAACCGCAGTTTCGGACGCTTCTCGATCCGGTAGAGCGGCGTTTCGGCCGTGCGCCGGAAGATCGAAAACACCGCCACATCCCGCAGGCAGGAAATTCCGTAGTCCCGCCACTCGCCGGCCGCGACCATGCGACCGTATATTCCCAGAATCAAACCCAGTTCGGTCCGGTGAAACGCGACCTGTTCGGGCAGTGTCAGCGGCGCGGGCGGTGGAGGAACGGCGTTCATGACCCGAGATTTGCCCCAAAGCAACGACAAATCAAGCGTTTCAACCGACCGACCTTCAGCCGCAGAGGATATTGGTGATCAACCCGTTGTCGTCGACATAGAAATTGATCCGGTCCTCGCGGAAATCCATCGTGACCGCGGTGTTCGGGCGGATCACCCGGACCGGTGCCACGATCTCGACCCGTTCGAGCGCGCTGGCTGGCTGCCCGACGAGCATCACCCGCGCATTGGCATTGCAGGTGTCGTCGGCCGGAGGTGGCAGCACAGGCAGCAGATCCCTTTCGCCGGACGTCGTTTCCGAGACCTGCGTGCAGGCGGAAAGACCAAGGAGGACAAGGGCGGGCAGGGCATGGATCTTCATGGGCCGCAGATTGCCCCACCGGCATGATCCGCGCAAGCCCGCACTTCGCCCGTGCCGTTCTTCCATTGCGCTTCGCGGCGAATTCCGTGAACCTGCCGCGGACTGATCTGAAGGAGAAGCCATCATGCGTACCCGCGCCGCCGTCGCCACCGCCGCAGGCAAGCCGCTCGAGATCATGGAGGTCAATCTTGACGGCCCGAAGGCCGGAGAGGTGCTGGTCGAGATCAAGGCCACCGGCATCTGCCACACGGACGAGTTCACCTTGTCGGGTGCCGATCCCGAGGGGATGTTCCCTGCGATCCTCGGCCATGAGGGCGCGGGCGTGGTGATCGAGGTGGGGGCGGGTGTCACCTCGCTGAAACCGGGGGACCATGTGATCCCGCTCTACACGCCCGAATGCCGGCAGTGCCCCTCCTGCCTGAGCCGCAAGACCAACCTCTGCACCTCGATCCGGGCGACGCAGGGGCAGGGGGTCATGCCGGACGGCACCTCGCGCTTTTCCACGCTCGATGGCGATCCGATCCTGCATTACATGGGCTGTTCGACCTTCGCCAACCATACCGTCCTGCCCGAGATCGCGCTGGCCAAGGTGCGCGAGGACGCGCCTTTCGACAAGATCTGCTACATCGGCTGCGGCGTCACGACCGGCGTCGGTGCGGTGATCAACACCGCGCAGGTCGAGGTCGGTTCGACGGCCGTGGTGTTCGGCCTGGGCGGGATCGGGCTGAACGTGATCCAGGGCCTGCGGCTGGCGGGGGCCGACATGATCATCGGGGTCGACATCAACCCGGACCGCAAGGCATGGGGCGAACGTTTCGGCATGACCCATTTCGTCAACCCCAAGGAAATCGACGGTGATATCGTTCCCTATCTCGTCAACCTGACCAAGCGGCGGGGCGACATGATCGGGGGGGCCGATTACACCTTCGACTGCACCGGCAATGTCACCGTGATGCGGCAGGCGCTGGAATGCGCGCATCGCGGGTGGGGCGTGTCGGTCGTGATCGGGGTGGCCCCCGCAGGGGCCGAGATCGCGACCCGGCCCTTCCAGCTTGTGACGGGGCGGGTCTGGAAAGGCACGGCCTTCGGCGGCGCGCGGGGGCGGACCGATGTGCCCAAGATCGTCGACTGGTACATGGAGGGCAAGATCGAGATCGACCCGATGATCACGCATCTTCTGCCGCTGGAAGACATCAACAGGGGCTTCGACCTGATGCATGCGGGCGAATCGATCCGGTCGGTCGTCGTCTATTGATGCGCGGAGCCCTGTGTCTGTGCGTGGCTCTGGCGGCAACGACGGCGTCTTCCGACACCCCTTCGCTCTCCTTCGTGACCGAGGCCGGCAGGTTTGACCTGTCGGCCAAGCATCTGGTCCGCGCCGAGCCGATCCATGACGAGGCGACCGCCAGCTGGGTGGTCGGGTTCACCTTGTCCCGCCCGGCCGCGCAGCAGTTTGCCGACCTGACCGGAAATGCCGTGGGTCAGGTCATGGGCATTCACGTCTGCGGCAGGCTTGTGTCGGAGCCCACCGTTCGGGATCGCATTGTCGGCGGTCAGGGCCTTCTGAGTGCGGATAGCCACGCAGAGGCCATTGCACTGGCCGAAATGATGCTAGGTGTCGCCGAATGCGTGCCCGGCTGGGGCGAGGGCGTGGGGGCCAGGGACAAGCCCTGACGAGGGCGCGATTACCGGATACTCATGTATATCAGGGGTTTGCCTCACGTCGGATCACGACCTGCTCTACCTTGACTTCGCGATCAGGCCGGATGCGCCCACAGCCTTGCACCGCACGCTGACGGCGCTGGCAAAGGGGCACATCCTCCCGCGCGCGCCGAACTGGGCGATCTGCCTGAGATCGCGGCCGACTCCCTTGCCTCGGGCCCGGGCCCCTGCGCGTGCGCGCCGGGCGGCGAGATCATCGAACCGCGCCTTCGCTATTCCCCGGGGTGTTTCTGGCCGGTCCCCGGTCAGGAGCCGCCCGACCCCGACACGCCGCTCGTTCTTGGCAGGCAGAGCCGCGTTCCGATGGCCGAAATCCTCTCGATGTTTGCCGATGGCTTCGCCTGTGACTAGAAGGGGCCGAACCTGACAGGCAAAGACGCTCACCCGACCGGGTGCGGCGCAACCGAGGAAAGTCCAGACCATGCCCGATGCCGCCCGCCCCCTTCTTGCCGTGCTGATCGATGCGGACAACACCTCGCCCAAACATACGGCCGCCATCTTTGAAGAGATCGCGGGGCTGGGCGAGGCCTCGGTCCGCCGCTGCTATGGCGACTTCTCGAGCCAGCAGATGTCCGGCTGGAACCGGGTTCAGGCCGAACACGGGCTGGTGCCGCATCATTCGCCCGCCAATACGGTGGGCAAGAATTCCTCCGACATCAGCCTGGTGATCGACGCGATGGACATTCTGCACACCGGCCGCTTCGACGGCTTTGTGCTGGTCTCTTCCGACAGCGATTTCACCCGGCTGGCCAGCCGGATCCGCGAACAGGGGCTCGATGTCTACGGGATCGGCCAGAAGAAGACGCCCGAGGCCTTCCGCAAGGCCTGCAAGCGGTTCATATTCCTTGAAAACCTTGGTGGCGCACCTGCCGAACCCGCCAGATCCGTCAGGGCCGACGACCGGACACAGCCACGCCCTGCCAGCCCGCCCCAGTCGGCATCACCATCCGCACTCCAGTCCGCACCCCAGTCGGCGACCCAACCCGGGTCCCAGCCCGCTTCCCAGTTCGCGCCCCTGTCCGAGGCGCGCGACCTGATCTATCGCGCGATGGACGCCATCGACCAGGATGACGAATGGTTCGCGCTGGGTCCGCTCGGGCAATATCTGACCGCTGCGAACCCGGATTTCGACACCCGCACCTATGGTCGCAAGAAGCTCAGCGACCTTGTGCAGGACCTCAAGGTCTTCGAGACGCGCCGGGGCGACGGCAACCAGCTGCTGGTCCGCCGCATCGACTGAGGCCGCGCCCGGCCGCCGGTCCACGACCGCCGCCGCGACGCGCCCGAACCCGAGTGCCTACTGCCAGTTGCCTTCGAAATCCCCGGGTATCAGCAGGACATCGCGATCCAGCGTGGTGACGTCGCGCCGCCCGCAAAGCGCCATCGTGAGGTCCAGCTCGCGCTGGATCACCTCGAGCGCGCTGGTCACACCCTCTTGCCCCATCGCACCCAGCCCGTGGATATAGGCCCGGCCGATCATCGTGCCTTTGGCCCCCATGGCCAGCGCCTTGAGCACGTCCTGCCCCGAGCGGATGCCGCTGTCGAGCCAGACCTCGGTCCGGTCGCCCACCGCCGCCACGATCGAGGGCAGAACCCGGATCGAGGACAGCGCACCATCCAGCTGACGACCGCCGTGGTTGCTGACGATGATCGCATCGGCCCCGATCTCGACTGCCTTTTTCGCATCTTCGGCGTCAAGAATACCCTTGAGAATGAAGGTGCCGCCCCACTTTTCTTTCAATTTTGCAACCTTCGCCCAATCCAGTCTCGGGTCGAACTGCTCATGCGTCCAGGTCGACAGCGACCGCACATTCGCGACGTCCTTGGCATGGCCCACGATGTTGCGGAAGGTGCGGCGGTGGGTGCCCAGCATCTCGATGCCCCAGGCCCACTTGGTGGCAAGGTCATAGACCACCCGCGGCGACAGCCTCGGTGGCGCCGAGAGGCCGTTCTTGAGATCCTTGTGACGCTGTCCCAGAAGCTGCAGATCCAGCGTCAGCACCAGGGCCGAGACCCCGGCCTTTTTCGCCCGCTCGATCAGGTTGTCGGTGAATTCCTCGTCCTGCATCACATAGAGCTGGAACCAGAAAGGTGCCTTGGTGGCCTGGGCCACATCCTCGATCGAACAGATCGACATGGTCGAGAGCGTGAAGGGCACACCGAACTTGAGCGCGGCCTTGGCGGCCTTGATCTCGCCGTCGGCGCGCTGCATGCCGGTCAGCCCGACGGGGGCAAGCGCCACCGGCATCGCCACATCCTGCCCGGCCATGGTGCTGCGCGTCGTGCGGTCCGACATGTCGACGGCAACGCGCTGACGCAGGCGGATCTTTTCGAAATCCGACGTGTTCTCGCGGAAGGTCTGTTCGGTCCAGCTGCCGGATTCGCAATAGTCGTAGAACATCTTCGGCGTGCGCCGTTTGTGCAGGCGCTTGAGGTCGTCGATGCAGGTGATGACGGGCATTGGGGAACGGTCCTTTCGGGTGAACGCCTTGATCTGAATAGCAATCGGCAGCTTCGGTCGCAATCTCGGAAAGGGATTGCATATGGTGCGATATCGGACTATATAATACGAAATCGAACCAACAGGAGCATCCCATGACCCTTTCCCGTCGCAAGACCCTTGGTATCATCGGGGGCGGCACGATCTTCGCGGCAACCGGTGCCGCAGGCTTTGCCGTGACCCGACAGCCCAACACCGCCCATGTGCCGTGGGACAGGGCCGGTGATTACGCCGATGACCGGATGCGGGCTCTGTCGCATGCGATCCTTGCCCCCAACCCGCACAACCGTCAGCCGTGGCTGGTCGACCTGTCCACCCCCGATCAGGTGACGCTTCATGCCGATCCCGACCGCCTTTTGCCGCATACCGATCCGTTCAGCCGCCAGATCGTCATCGGGCTGGGCTGTTTCCTCGAGGTGATGCGGATGGCCGCCGCCGAAGAGGGGCGGGGGGTGACCTTCGATCTCTTCCCCGAAGGATCGGACGAGCTTGACCTTGACGCCCGCCCCGTGGATCTCGCCCCGTTCGGGGGCGCGGCCACGCCCGCCCCCCATTTCGCGCAACTGCCGCAC
>JAFIEN010000065.1 GCA_020832515.1 Rubellimicrobium sp.
CCCCCCCCCCCCCCCCCCCCCCCCCCCCCCCCCCCCCCCCCCCCCCCCCCCCTCCTCACCCGACCCGTCCGCATCCCATCCGGGCGGATGCGGCCTCAGCGGTTGAAGAACCGATAGGCCACCGTCCCCAGACCTTCCTTCAGCACAAGGTTCAGCGTCGCGATCCGGCCCGCCGGATTCCAGCCGATGCCCCGCGCCACGGGCAGGCTGCGGAAATCGACCGGATAGGGCACAATGCCGGTCCAGCCCGCACCGGCAAAGCTCTGCAACGCGCGGGGCATGTGAAAGCCGCTGGTCACCAGCACCCAGACCTCGCCCTCCGCTGGCTCGGCCAGACGGCGCGACATGACCGCATTCTCGGCCGTGTTGCGCGACTGCCGTTCCAGCACAAGCCGCTCCGGCGCGACACCGAGGTCCACCAGCATCCGGCCCGCCCAGTCCGCGCCCCGGTCCTCGACCTGGATCAGCGCGCCGCTGCCTCCGGTGAACACGACCCGCGCCTCGGGATGGGCGCGCGCAAGGATGGCCCCGACGATGATCCGCTCGGCCGCCTCATTGACCTGCGTCACCCCCCAGAAGGCGCTGAGCGGCCCGTCCTCGGCGCCGCCCAGGATGACGATGCCGTCGACCGGGCCGGACAGATCGGGCATCGGATGCGCGCTTTCCAGCCGATGCAGCATCGGATCGCCCAGCGGCAGAAAGCCTATGGCCAGAAAGGCCAGAAGCGTGACCCACAAGATCCCCTTGCCCCGCCGGACCCGGCCTGCCTTCAGCGCCCAGAGACCAAGCAGGATCAGGAGGACGAACCAGGTCTCGATCCGGGCCAGTGCCCAGAACAGTTTCGAGACCACGAAGAAAAGACTGTCCACTGCGCTCAGACCCGCCTCAGCGCGTCTTCATGCGCACGGAACCAGTCATAGGTTGCGGCGATCCCGTCCTGCAGCGCGATCTTCGCCCGCCAGCCCATCGCCGCAAGCCTGCTCACATCCATCAGCTTGCGCGGCGTGCCGTCGGGTTTCGTCGTGTCGAAGGCGATCCGGCCCCCGAACCCCGTCACCCCGGCGATCATGCCGGCAAGTTCCGCGATGGTCACGTCCTGCCCCGTGCCGACATTGATATGGCTGAGCATCGGTTCGGTATTGGCCGCATAGGTCGCGGGGTCAAGGTCCATGACGAACAGGCTTGCCTCGGCCATGTCGTCGACATGCAGGAACTCGCGCATGGGCCGCCCGCTGCCCCAGATCGTCACCTCGTCCAGCCCGTCCCGCGCCGCCTCGTGGAAGCGGCGCATGAGGGCGGGCATGACATGGCTGTTCTCGGGATGGAAATTGTCGCCGGGGCCGTACAGGTTCGTCGGCATGACCGACCGGTAATCCCGCCCATGCTGGCGGTTTAAGCTTTCGCACAGCTTGATCCCGGCGATCTTGGCGATGGCATAGGGTTCGTTCGTGGGCTCCAGCGTGCCGGTCAGCAGCGCATCCTCGCGCATCGGCTGGGGGGCAAGGCGGGGATAGATGCAGGAGGAGCCGAGGAACAACAGCCGCTCGACCCCCGCCGCATGGGCCTGACCGATGACATTGGTCTGGATCAGCAGGTTGTCATGGATGAAATCGGCCGGATAGGTGTTGTTGGCGACGATCCCGCCCACCTTCGCGGCCGCAAGGATCACCGCGTCGGGCCGTTCCTCGGCCATGAAGGCGCGTACGGCGGCCTGATCGGTCAGGTCAAGCTCGGCATGCGTCCTTGTGACCACCTCGTCGGTCCCCCGCGCCTGCAACCGCCGCAGGATCGCGCCCCCCACCATGCCGCGATGGCCTGCAAGGAAGATCTTCACGGACCTCACCCTTCCAGACTGACCGGCAGGTCGAGGCCATGCGACTTGAGCAGCGCATGCCGCCGCGCGGCCATGTGATCAGAGGCGACCATCTCGCGGCACATCTCGCGGGCGGTGATCTCGGGCTCCCATCCCAGTTGCTGTTTCGCCTTGGCGGGATTGCCCAGAAGCGTGTCCACCTCGGCAGGCCGGAAATAGCGCGGGTCGATCCGCATCACGACCTGCCCCTCGCGCACCATCGGCGCCAGTTCGCCCGTCACGGCCACGACGCGGGCAACCTCGTCCACGCCCTCGCTCTCGAAGGCCAGCGTGATGCCAAGGTCTTCGGCCGCCCAGGTGATGAACTCGCGCACCGAATACTGCACGCCGGTGGCGATGACGTAATCCTCGGGGCGGTCCTGCTGCAGCATCATCCACTGCATCCGGACATAATCCTTTGCATGGCCCCAGTCGCGCAGGCTGTCGATATTGCCCATGTAAAGGCAGGGCTCGAGCCCCATGGCGATATTGGCCAGCCCCCGGGTGATCTTGCGCGTGACGAATGTCTCGCCCCTTCTGGGGCTTTCGTGATTGAACAGGATGCCGTTGCAGGCATACATTCCATAGGCCTCGCGGTAGTTCACGCAGATCCAGAAGGCATACATCTTGGCCACCGCATAAGGGCTGCGGGGGTGGAAGGGGGTCTTCTCGGTCTGGGGGATCTCCTGAACCAGCCCGTAAAGCTCGGAGGTCGAGGCCTGATAGAAGCGCGTCTTCTTCTCGAGTCCCAGGAACCGGATCGCCTCGAGCAGGCGCAGCGTGCCGATCGCGTCGACATCCGCCGTATATTCCGGCGCCTCGAAGCTGACCGCGACATGGGATTGGGCACCAAGGTTGTAGATCTCGTCGGGCTGCACCTCGGAGATGATGCGGGTCAGGTTCGAACTGTCGGTCAGATCGCCGTAATGCAGCTTGAAGCGCCCGTTTCCGGCATGGGGATCCTCATAGATGTGATCCACCCGTGCGGTGTTGAACATCGAGGCGCGGCGCTTGATCCCGTGGACCTCATAGCCCTTTTCCAGCAGGAACTCGGCAAGGTAGGACCCGTCCTGCCCGGTGATGCCGGTAATCAACGCGCGTTTCGTCATGGGATCACTTCTTCAAAATGAACTGCGGCAGTTTCGTCAGGTTCTTCATCGCCACCACACCAAGACCACCGATCCGGTTCTCGCGCAAGGCGCGCAGGTCCTCGCGGCTCTTGCGCAGGATGCGCGACAGGCTGCGGTTGCTTTCGCCGCCCACCCGCATCTTGACCAGAACCTCGGGGATATGGGCGCTGGTGATTCCGCCCCGGCCGAACCAGCGCAGGATCGCCTCGTAATCGGCCGCGATGCGGTAGCTGGTGTCATAGGCCCCCAGTCGCTCGAACACCTCGCGGCGCAGGAAGAGGGTCGGATGCGGCGGCATCCAGCCCCGGCGCAGAAGGCGCGGCGAGAAAGGCTCCGCGCGCCAGTGCCGGATCACGCGGGTGGGGTCGCTGGCCGAGACATAGTCAAGATCGCCATAGGCGGCCTCGGCCCCCGTCTCTTCCATCGCGCGGGCGACGCGGGACAGGACAAGGGTATCGGCGAAGAAATCGTCCGAATGCAGTAGCCCCACCACATCGCCGGTGGCCCGCGCGATCCCCTTGTTCAGCGCGTCATAGATACCCCCGTCGGGTTCGCTGACCACGACCATGCCAGGATGATGCGCGGCCTTTACCGCCTCCAGTGTGCCGTCGGTCGAGGCGCCGTCGACGACCAGATGCTCGATATCGGGATGGTCCTGCGTGGCGACGCTGCGGATCGCCTGACCGACCGTAGCCTCGCGGTTGTAGACGGCGGTGACGATGGTGATCTTCATGGCAAGGGCACGTCCGTTGGTCCCCGACCTCATGCCCTCCTGCGGGCCGGGTGGCAACCGCCTGCACGCTGCTGCCGCCCGGCGGCTGGGCGATTGCCTCAGGATTGGGCAGCGGGCCCCCGGTCGGCCTCCGGGGACAGGGCCTCGTGGATCAGCCGGGCGATGGTCGTGGGGTCTTCCTCATGCGCCAGATGTCCCAGCCCCGGCAGTTCGACCAGCCGGGCACCGGGGACAAGCGCCGCTGCCTCGCGCCCGGTTTCGGGCGGCACCGCCGCATCGTTCAGCCCGACGATCAGCGTGACCGGCACCTTGACCTGAGGCAGGCGCGACAAAAGCCCGTCCAGCCGCCATTGCGACATCATCGCCAGCGTCCCGTCGACATGGCCCGTGTCGCTTGCCAGCCGCCGATAAAGCGCCACGCCCGCATCGTCGATCCGCGATCCGGTCCCCTTCAAGAGGCCCCGGACCGAGGCCTCGGTCGTCGTCGCGGCAAACAGCCCCGCCGTGACGGGCGACAGCGACAGCGCCTTGGCCAGCATCGGAAACAGCCAGCCCGCCATGCCCTTGAACTTCGCCAGCGCCGCGTTGATCCCGATCACCGGGCACTTCGGCCCATCCGGCAGTTCGGTCATCCGCAGCGCCACCGCCGCCCCCGCCGAATGGCCGACGATGGCGGCGGGGTGCCAGCCTTCGGCCCGGCAGAGCGCCCAGAGGTCGGTGGCCACATGATCAAGGCCGCAGCGCGCCCGCGCGCCGTTCTGGGTGAAGCCCTGCCCGGGCAGGTCCACGGCCACGACGTGATGCGTGTCCGTCAAAAGCGGGAACAACCCCCGCCAGCTTTGCGTCGCTCCGCCCGCGCCGTGGATCAAGAGGATCGTGTCGCCCGCCCCCGCCTCCTGCACATGCCAGCGATGCGGGCGGCACAGGACAAGGCGCGAATGTTCGGCCATGGGCCAACCCGTCGCATCGCGGGGCCAGCGCATGTCCTAGTCGCCCAACGCCGCCGAGACCGCGCCCGACAGCCGCTTCGCATCGGCACGCGGCATCGGCAGGTAGGTGCCGCCAAGGATATCGGACAGCACCTTCAGCGCCGCCTCGGGCCGGTTGCCGGTGTCGATCACCAGCGCCTCGACCCCCGCCGATGCCAGGGCGCGAGCCATGCCTTGCGCATCCTGGGCGGCCTGCGGGCGGTTCGCCTCGCCCGACAGCGCGATATTGGCCCGCCCGTCGGTCAGGATGACGACCGTGGGCGTCAGCCCCCGCCTGCGGGCATGGTCGGCCAGTTCCATCGCCGCGCGCAGGCCCGCGGCCAGCGGCGTACCGCCGCCGCCGGGCAGGGCGGCAAGGCGGCGCTTGGTCTGCACAAGGCTGCGGGTGGGCGGCAGCAGGATCTCGGCCCCCGTCCCGCGAAAGGCGATCAGCGCCACGTGATCGCGCCTTGCATAGGCCTGCGCGAGCAGCAGTTCCACCGCCCCCTTCGCCTCGGCAAGCCGGGCAAGGGCGGCCGAACCCGAGGCATCGACGGCAAAGATCAGCACGCGGTCGGATTTATCCTCGAACCGCTTCAGGCGGATGTCACCGGTGCGGATGTGAAGCCCTGCACGATCCGAGGCGCTGGCCCGGATCGTCTGCCACGGGGCGGCAGCGCGCAGGGTGGCGACAAGGTCGATCCGCGCGCCATCGCCCAGCCGCCCGGCACGCGGTGGCAGGGGCCGGCCACGGCGATTGCCCTTCTTCGCGGCACCCGAGCCCGATCCCCTGGCCGCCCGTGCCTTGCGCCCGGCCAGTCGGGCCAGAAGGTCATCGGGCAACAGCGCCCGCACCGCCTCGAGCAGAAGCTCGTCGGGCAGGGTCAGCCCCTCGCCCTCTGCCTCCTGCCGCTCGCCTTCGTCGGGTTGGCTCTCGGGGGGCGGGGTTTCGGGTTCCTCTTCCGGCGCAGGTTCGGGCAGTTGCGTCGCCCGATGCGCCAAGGTCAGTGCGACCGCGACCTCAAGGTCGGACGCCTCCACCGCCTCGCGACCTGCCAGCGCCGCATTCGCCCGCGCCGCGCGCATGGCAAAGACCGGCGCGCGGGCGGTTGCGATGCCGAAGGCCGCGCAGACCTCAACGACCTGCACCACGGCCTCATCGGGGACGATGACAGAAGAAAGGGCCGCGCGGGCGGCGGCAAGCTCCTCGGGCTCTGGTCCGAAGCCCGTCACATCGCCCAAGGCCACGTCGGACAGGTCCACCGAAAAGGCCATCCGCTCGGCCAGCGCGGGGGGCAGGCCCTCGTCCGCTTCCGCGCCTTCGTCCAGCGCGATCAGAAGATGCCCTCGCCCCTCGTCCATCGCCAGAGCAAGGCGCGCGGCCATCTGCGCCGGGCAGCGTTCGGCCATCGCAAGGCAAAGCGCCGAAGGATCGGCCAGCAACCCCCGGTTCATCACGACCCCGCCATGGGCCAGCGTTGCCGACAGGTCCAGACCGCCGAACAGCGCCTCGTCCGTCATTGCCGGGTGCAGCCGGGCCAGCGGCACAGGCAAGACGGCCAACATCGCCACAAGCGCATCCCGCACCGGGCCGGACCGGGCGCGGATCGCCAACCCGCCAAGCCCACCGGGATCGACAGCCAGAAGCGCCAGCGCGGTGGTGGCGCGGGCGAAAGGTGCCGTCAGGTCAGCCAAGAACCTCCTCCACGATCCGCGCGACACGGGTGCCGCTGCCCGCCTCGTCCAGCGGATCGCGGCGCAGGCGGTGGCGCAGCGCCATCCCCGCCACATCGCGCAGATGCGCCCGGCCAAGCGCGGTGTCGTCGCGCCATGCCGCATAGGCGCGGGCGGCCTTGAGCAGCGTGAGTTCGCCCCTCAACCCGTCCGACCCCAGCGCAAGGCACAAGCCCGCCACATCCGTCAGCGTCTTGTCCGGCGTGCGCAACTCCTTCAGCCCCTTCCGCGCGGTCAGGATCCGGTCGCGGATCGCCGCATCCTCGGCCTGCCAGCGCAGCATGAAGGCGGCGTGATCGGTGTCATAGGCATCGCGCCTGCGGATCACCTCGACCCGCGTGTCGATCTCCTTCGGCGAGGCGACCTCGACCGAGAGACCGAATCGGTCGATCAACTGGGGGCGCAACTCGCCCTCCTCGGGGTTGCCCGAGCCGACAAGCACGAAGCGGGCGGGGTGGCGGATCGAAAGCCCCTCGCGCTCGACCACATTCTCGCCCGAGGCGGCCACGTCAAGCAGGAGGTCGACGATGTGATCCTCAAGCAGGTTGACCTCGTCGATATAGAGATATCCCCGGTTGGCGCGGGCCAGAAGACCGGGCTGGAAGGCCTTCTCACCCTTGGTCAGCGCCTTTTCGATATCGAGCGCGCCGGTCACCCGGTCTTCGGTCGCGCCCAGCGGCAGGTCGATGACGGGGGTAGGGCGCTCGGCGACGCGGCGCGTGTCGAGGCCGGCCCAGTCGGGCACCTCGGCGGGGGTTTCGGAATTGACGGGGCAGCCCTCGACCGCCGTGATCGGCGGCAGAAGGGCCGCGAGTGCGCGAACGGCCGTCGATTTCCCCGTGCCCCGGTCGCCAAAGACCAGCACCCCACCGATCGAGGGGTCGATGGCGGTCAGGATCATTGCCAGCTTCATCTCGTCCTGGCCGACGATGGCCGAGAAGGGGAAGGGCTGTTTCATGCTGTCTCCAGTGTCTTAAGGGGCGATCCGCCGTTCCACGATCCCATGTCGGAATGCACGGTGAAGCGGGCGTAAAGTTCCTCATTGAACCAGCCTTCCTCGCGCACGGCGCGAATGGCGGCGGCATGGGGGCCGGTGCGGGCGAAACCGGCCATCGCCTGTTCCGAGGGCCAGATCGAGAAGGTCACCTGATGCAGAAGCGGCACCTCGCCGATGCCGATCTTGAAGGCGACATTTGGATCGGTGCCGATCATCGCCGAGATATCGGGCACCCGTTTCCAGAACCGCGCGGCGATGCGCGGCTTGACCGTGGCGCGGGTCAGCGCGGCAAGCGGGCCGTCATGGTCTGGCGTGGTGGGGGTGAAGGGGGCCTGCCCGGACCATTCCCCGCGCGACTGGGTGGGGGTGAGGAACACCGTCCAGTCCTCGGTCGCGCGGGCGCGGTAGCGGCGCCAGACGGGTGCATCCGTGACGCGGGCGCGGGCGGTTGCGGCGTCGGGCCAGGTGGCAAGGATGGCATAGACGCCGGTGTTGGGGACGGGTGTGAAGCCTTCCCCGGTGCCCGAACCGCACAGCTTCCAGAAACCGATGTCGGGCGTGCGCGCCATCGCGGGGCGGGCAAGCCCCATCTGGGCAAAAGCCCAGACCCGGGCGGCGGCCGAGCCGAAGCGGAAGACGGACAGGCTGACGGATTGGGGCAAGGTTCTCTCCGGGGTGTCAACTTATCCTGACAGACGGTGGCGGGTTTGGAAAGATGTCCTGTCGTCGCGCGACGCTTTGGCCTGTTTTTGAGTATTTTTGCCAAAGCGAAAGAGGCATCGGAGCGCGAGGAAAGGATTGTCAGGAACGGTGTTGGGCGATACTGTCTAGTTATGTTGACACATCTTCAAACGGACCGGCCCGCCGACGGGGCCAACTTGAACCGGGCCAACTCGAACCGCGCCATCGTGATCGGGGCCGGGCTTGGCGGCCTTGCCGCAGCCATGCGGCTTGGGGCCAAGGGCTGGCGGGTGACGGTCATCGACCGGCTGGACCGGGCCGGGGGGCGCGGGTCGTCGATCACGCAAGGCGGCCATCGATTCGACCTTGGCCCGACCATCGTGACCGTGCCGCAGGTCTTTGAAGAGCTTTGGGCCGCTTGCGGGCGCGACTTCCGCAAGGATGTGGACCTGCGCCCGCTGGACCCGTTCTATCGCATCCAGTGGCCCGACGGATCGCATTTCGACGCGACCGGCGACACCGACCGCATGCTGGCCGAGGTCGAACGGCTGAACCCCGGCGATGTGAAGGGTTATCTGCGTTTCCTCAAGGACAGCCAGCGGCGGTTCGTCGTCGGCTATGAGGGGATGGTCGCCAAGCCGATGCACAGGCTGTGGGAGACGGTGAAAGTCCTGCCGGAATTCGCCCGGCTGCGCGCGGATCGGTCGATTTTCGGTCTGGCAAAGCGCCGGGTGCGCGATCCCCGCCTGCGGATGGCGCTGTCGTTTCATCCTTTGTTCATCGGCGGCGATCCGATGAACGTGACCTCGATCTATGCGCTGGTCAGCCATCTGGAAAAGGAATTCGGAGTCCATTACGCGATGGGCGGCGTGCAGGCGATTGCCGACGCCATGGTCGGCGTCATCGAAGGGCAGGGCGGTGAATTGCGCCCTGGCGTCGAGGCGGACGAGATCCTGTTCCGGGGCAACCGGGCGACGGGTGTGCGACTGACCGGGGGCGAAGTGCTGGAGGCGCCGCTGGTCGTCAGCAATGCCGATGCCGGGCATACCTACACCCGCCTTCTGCGCAAGCGCCCCCGCCGCGTCTGGACCGACCGCAAGATGGCAAGCCGGCGTTGGTCGATGGGGCTTTACGTCTGGTATTTCGGCACGAAGGGCACGAAGGCAATGTGGCCTGACCTTGGCCATCACACGATCCTGAGCGGGCCGCGCTACGAGGGGCTTTTGCGCGACATCTTCATCAAGGGCCGGCTGGCCGATGACATGAGCCTCTATATCCATCGCCCCAGCGTGACCGATCCGACCGTGGCCCCCGAGGGGGACGATACTTTCTATGTGCTGTCGCCCGTGCCCAATCTGGGCCATGCCGATGCCGTGGACTGGCAGAAGGAAGAACCGGTCTACCGCGAAAAGGTCGCGCGCGAGCTGGAAACCGTGATGCCGGGCTTCCGCGATCGGCTTTCGGAAAGCCTTGTCTTCACGCCGGAGACCTTCCGCGACCGGTATCTCTCGCCCCTGGGTGCGGGCTTTTCGATCGAGCCGCGTATCCTGCAAAGCGCTTGGTTCCGCCCCCATAATGTCAGCGAAGAGGCCGAGGGGCTTTATCTGGTCGGTGCGGGCACCCATCCCGGCGCGGGCCTGCCGGGCGTGGTGTCGAGCGCCAAGGTGCTGGCCCAGCTTGTGCCGGATGCGCCGCCCGTGGCCCCGCGCGAGGCCACCCCGACCGAGCAGAGGATCGCCGCCGAATGAGTGTCTCGCCTGCGGATCTGGCCCATTGCGAGGCGGCGATCCGGACCGGGTCGCTGTCGTTTCATGCCGCCTCGCGCCTGTTGCCGGAAAGTGTGCGCAACCCGGCGCTGGTGCTTTATGCCTTTTGCCGTCTGGCCGATGACGAGGTGGACGAGGGTGGGCACAAGGCCCGCGCGGTGCTGGCGCTGACCGAACGGCTGGACCTGGCCTATGCCGGCCGGCCCCGGAATGCGCCCGAGGACCGGGCCTTTGCCGCCATCGTCGAGGATTTCGAGATGCCCCGCGCCCTGCCCGAAGCCCTGCTCGAGGGACTGGCATGGGATGCCGTCGGGCGGCGCTATGCGACGCTGTCGGAGGTGCGCGCCTATTCCGCGCGGGTGGCCAGTGCGGTGGGCGCGATGATGTGCGTGCTGATGCGGGTGCGCGATCCGCATGCGCTGGCGCGGGCCTGCGATCTGGGCGTGGCGATGCAGCTGACCAACATCGCGCGCGACGTGGGCGAAGACGCGCGCGCGGGGCGGATCTACCTGCCGATCGACTGGCTGGCCGAGGCGGGGATCGACACGGCCGATTTCCTGCGCAATCCGCAGGCAACGCCCGCGATCCGCCGCATGGTCTCGCGATTGTTGTCCGAGGCGGACCGGCTTTACCTGCGCTCCGAGGCGGGGATCCCGGCGCTGCCGGCAAAGGCGCGGACGGGGATCTGGGCGGCGCGGCTGATCTATGCCGGGATCGGGACGCAGGTCCGGCGGCAGGGATGCGACACGATCTTGCGCAGGGCGCGGACGAACGCGGTCCAGAAGGTGGGGTGGATGGCGCAGGCGGGCGCGCGGACGGGGCTTTCCGCCGTCATGCCGCAGCCTGCGGTGCTTTACGCCGCGCCGCTGGCAGAGGTGGCCTTTCTGGTCGACGCGGCCGGCCGCGCCACAAGGGCCCGCGGGCGGACCCCGGCGCTTCTGGATGTTCTGGCCGAACTCAAGGCGCGCGAGGGCGGGATTGGCAGCGGGGCACAACGGGCCTAGATAAGGGAAAACCCGAAAGGACCCCGGCCCATGGACTTTCTGCTGTTCGCGATCTTTCTGGCCGCCACCTTCGGGGCGGGCGCCACCGGGGCGATGTTCCCCACGGGCGAATGGTACAAGAACCTTGCCAAACCCAACTGGACCCCGCCGAACTGGGTCTTCCCGGTCATGTGGACCTCGATCTACCTGCTGATCGCCTTTGCCGGCGCGCGCGTCGCCACGATGGAGGGCAATGCCTATGCCATGGCCTTCTGGGCGGCGCAGATCGCCTTCAACGCGCTCTGGACGCCGATCTTCTTCGGCCTGCGCAGGCTGTGGGGCGCGCTTCCCGTCATGGGGATGCTGTGGCTGAGCGTGCTGGGGGCCACGATCACCCATTGGCAGCTTGACCTCTGGGCCGGGCTGGCCTTCCTGCCCTACATGATCTGGGTGACGGTCGCGGGCTTCCTGAACCTGTCGGTCGCACGGCTCAACCCGGATGTCGCGCCGCTCAAGCCGTCAGAGCTTTGAGGCCCTTTGCCTGAGCGCAAGAAGCGCGGTCAGGAGGTCGCATGCAAGGGGCAGGGCGGCCTCTGGCGTCAGCGGCGCGTGAAAGGGTTCCACCTTTCGATCCCTGAATGACGCGGCGTCCCACCAGCGCGGATCTTCGCGCAGGGTGCCGGCGCAGTCGGGCGTCATCAGCGACAGGAGACGGTCGTTGCCGGGCCGGGAGCGGTCGATGATCGCCTGCGCCAGCTGCCGGTCGATGACCCAGGGCGCAGGGCCTGCGGCCCGGGGCGGCAGGAGCGCGGGCAGAAGGAAGTCGATCTCGGGTCCATGTGCCGCGCGCAGCTCCGGGCAGGCCTGCAAAAGCCGCAGGACGGGGCCCGGAAGGCTGGGGTTCGCGCGGTGCGTGACCATGCCTTCGGGCCGTTCGAAGCCGAGTGTATCAAGGAAATCGGTCACCACATCGCCGGGCAGGGGCCGGACCACGATCCGGTCGACCACCCCGATCGACTGCCAGCGAACAAGGAAGTCGCAATACTGCGCCTGCCGGATGCGCTTGGCGATCCAGCGGTCGCGGTCGAGCGCGTCCCCGCCGCAGACCCAGGCACCCCATTGCCACCACGCCGAATTCACATAGTCCACCTGCGGCCGGACATAGGCCACGATGGTGACCGGCAGCCCCAGCGCCTCGAGGAAGTCTCGCGCAAGGTCGGGCATGCAGAGCAGCGCTTCGTTCGACAGGATCACCGGCCCGCCGGCTTCAAGATCGCGCGCCAGCCGGGCCAGTTCGGCAGGTCCGTGCGGGCGCAGATTGGCAAGGCTCGCGCAGGAAAGATAGCCCCGGACCGGATCCGCCCGCAGCCCTGGCCCCGCCGACAGGGCCAGACGGTCGTCGAAGACGGCGTAACTCCAGCGCGACCCGTCCCGGTGGGTCAGCACCGGATTGCGCGTCAGATGGGTCTGAAGCGCGCTCGACCCGCATTTGCCCGCGCCGATATGCAGGATGATCCGTGCCATGCGGCCCTGTATCAGCCGCCCCAGATCCGCCGCAACACCGCCAGCCAGTTTTCCCGCGCCAGCTTGGCGATCAGCGCCTCGCCGAAGCCATGGCTGCGCATCGCCTCGATCAGCACGGGCAGGCCCGCCGCATCGCGGATCGGAGCGGGCATCTCGGCCCCGTCGAAATCCGAACCGAGGCCCACCCGATCCTCGCCCAGCCGCCCGATCAGGTGGTCGAGATGGCGCATCATGGGATCGAGGGTCATCTCGGGGCTCTGCCGGCCGTCCTCGCGCAGGAAGGAGGTTGCGAAGTTCAGCCCCACAAGGCCGTCGCGTTCGGCGATCAGGTCAAGCTGCCGGTCGGTCAGGTTGCGGGTCGAAGCCGCGATCGCATGGGCATTGGAATGGCTCGCGACGAAGGGCCGGTCGGTAAGGGCCGCCACATCGTCGACGCCCCTGGCATTGAGATGCGAGACATCGACAACGATCCGCAACGCGTTGCAGGCCCGGATCAGCCGCTTTCCTGCGTCGGTCAGGCCCGGCCCGGTGTCCGGGCTGCCCGGAAAGCGGAAGGGCACGCCATGGCCGAAGACGGTCGGGCGGCTCCACACCGGGCCGAGAGAGCGCAGCCCCATCCCGTGAAACAGGTAAAGCGCGTCCAGATCGGGGTCGATCGCCTCGGCCCCTTCCATATGCATCACGGCGGCGATCCTGCCGGTGGCCATCGCCACCTCGATCTCGGCCACGCTGCGGCAAAGGGCGAAGTCATCCGGCGTCTCGCGTTCCAGGGCCAGAAGATGCCCGGCCATGGCAAGGGCGATGGGCTGGGCCGTCACATGGTCGATGGGCGACGGAAGCGGCATGTCATAGGGCGGATTGTCCATCGCCGCATCGGGATCCGGCCCCATCTCGGCCAGGGGCGAGGGGATGTAGATGGCGAACATTCCCCCGGCAAAGCCGCCCACCCGCATCCGGGGCAGGTCAAGATGCCCGGTCCCGTCGCCCGTCTTCCAGATCTTGGCCCGTCGTTCCGGACGGCTCAGAAGCCGCAGCAGGAAATCGTTATGGCCGTCGAAGACGGGTATCGTCATTGCGGGAAGCTCCACCCGGCCCGGCGCGGTACGCGCACCGCCAGCATGGGTTTGAGCGCGGCAAGCGCGAAGCGGTCAAGGTCAAGCGCCTCGTGCACGCCGGTCACATCCTCGCCGTTGATGCGGGTGGTGACAGCCGAGCGGGAATAGAAGGGCGCGTCCAGCATGGCCAGCACCTGCCGGGGCATGACCCCCGGATCGGCCCGCGTCTCGCGCCGGACCCGCCAGAGCGAGCGGCGGAATTCCGTCCGGGGCGGGGCCTCGACGATCCGTGCGGCACCCTTCGCGTCAAAGGCGATGGCGGTGTCAAGCGTCGTGCCGTCGCGCCGGGTGGCGTCATAGATGCAGATCGCGCCGTCCCTTGTCGGGTAGCGGCCCCAGGTCCAGAAGCGGAAATCCTGTTCCAGCGCGCGGGTACCGAAATTGGCGTCGAAATAACCGTGCCCCTCCCATTGCCAGCCCGTTGCCTCAAGATCGACGCGGATATGGGCGCGGGGTGCGAAGGGCCGCCAGACATGGGTGCCGTCGGGCGTCAGCGGCAGTTCGACATTGGTCACTGCCTCGGGCGTCAGTGTGATCTTGCCGCGAACGCGCGAGACAAGGGGCGGGCTTGCGATCTCGTCCACCTCGATCACCAGCCGGCCGTCTTGCCAGCGCATCGCCGAAGGGCCTACCTGCAAGCCGTCGGGGGTGGCGCGCAGGGCCGCGCGCCCCCGGTCGGTCATCGTGAAGCGGCCGCCCTTGCCATAGGTCACCACGTTGATGCAGCAGTGGTTCGCCGGATCCCGCCTGCCCGACCAGGCATACCAGGGCGAGAAGACCGATCCGATGAAGCCTATGACCGAGACGGCTTTGGTCCCGCAATCGCTGATCCCGTCGACATACCACCAGGCATAGCCGTTCGGTGGCACGTCGATGGCAAAGCAAGGTCGGTCATGATCGCCTCGGCCGCGTGCCGGGCGGAGAGTGTCGCCATCGGCACCCCCGCCCCCGGATGTGCGCCCCCCCCGCAGAGGTAGAGCCCCCCCACCCCCGTCCGCGCCGTGGGTCGCTTCAGCCCCGCCGTCAGCCCGTGCGGGGACCGCCCGTAAAGCGAACCGCTGCTCGCCGGGAACAGGCGGGAAAAGCCCTGCGGCGTCGTCAAGGCCGCCGATCCGGGTTCCGGATCGAACCGCAGGCCGAACGAGGCGAGCCGGGTGAAGACCTGTGTCTGGCATGAGGCGATGTCCCTTTCCGTCTCGGTTGCCCCCTCCGCAACAGGCGGGCCGTTGAGGATGATCTCGAACCGCTCGGGTCCCTCGGGCGCATCCTCGCCCGTCCGGTCCTGCGCGCAAAGGTAGAGCGTGGCGTCGGCGGGACGATGGCCTTGTGCAAGCGCGTCGAACTCGGCGCGGGGGTCGGACCCGAAGAAGACCGTGTGATGGCTGATCGCGGGGCCATGCGCGCGGGCGGCGAAGGCATGGACGAAGGCCGACAGGCTGCGCGGCTCGGTGGTGGTCCAGGGCACTGCGCGGATCACATCCTCACCCAGCAACCCGCTGCGCAACGCGCGCGGATCGCCGTTGAAGACGATCGCCTCGGCGGGGTGAAAGCCCTCGGCCGTCTCGACACCCGTGACCTTGCCGCGGGCCGTGACGATCCTGCGCACGCACTGGCCATAGCGGAAGGCCGCGCCGCGCGCGCGGGCCAGCGCTTCGATTGCGCAGGCCAGCCGGTGCATCCCCCCCTCGACCGCCCAGACGCCCCGCGCCTCGGCGGTAGAGACAAGCGACAGAAGCGCGGGCGACAGGTAGGGCGAGCCGCCGACGTAAGTCGCATAGCGCCCGAAAAGCTGCGCAAGGCGGGGGTCGCGGAAGGCGCGGGAAAGGTCGGCGGCCATGCTGCGGTCCGGGGCCATGTCATGCGCAAGGAGGGCTTGGCGCAGCACGAGGGCGACACGGGCGGCCTGCGAGG
>JAFIEN010000066.1 GCA_020832515.1 Rubellimicrobium sp.
CCCGAGGGTTGCGACATAACCCGGCCAAGGACTGACCCCGCGCTCATGTCCGGTAGCTTCGCAGCCGCGGGTTCAGCGCCATCGACACAAGGTCGGCCGTCAGCGTCGTGGTGACGTAGATCGCGCCGAAGAACAGCGCGATGGCCTGCACGACGGGCAGGTCGCGGTCGGCCACGGAATTGACCGCCAGCCGCCCGATGCCCGGATAGTTGAAGGCGCTTTCCACGATCACCACCCCCGACAGAAGCCAGGCCAGTGTCAGCCCGATCACGCTGACCGAGGGCAGGATCGCGTTGGGAAGAAGGTGCCGCCAGACGATCCGCCGCTCGGGCACGCCCTTCATCCGCGCCATGAGGATGAAATCGGCCTCCATCGTGTCGATCACCGAACTGCGCACCATCCGCAGGATATGGGCGATATAGACCAGAGCCAGCGTCACCGCCGGCAGGGGCGTGGCCATCAGCATCGTCCAGGCAGAAGCGTCATAGGGCGCGGTCACGACGCCGGTGCTCCAGCCCAGCCAGATCGCGAAGACCAGGATCAGAATCGCCGCAACGACAAACTCCGGCAGGGTCATAGCGAACAGCGCCACACCCGAGGCGATGATGTCGAACGGCCGGTCGCGGTGCAGCCCGGCCAGAAACCCAAGAACGATCGCCGGCGGCACGCCCGCCAGGGCCGCCGCCGCCGCAAGGATCAGCGTGTTGCGCAGGCGGGGACCCACCACCTCGGTCACCGGCCGGTCGCGGCGGACAGACTGGCCCAGATCGCCCTGCGCAAGGTCGGTGGCCCATGAGGCGAACCGTTCGACCGGCGGGCGGTTCAGGCCCATCCGGTCGCGGCAGCGTTCCAATACATCGCCCTGGACCGCGTCCCGGCCCAGATGGGCGGTGCAGGCATCGCCGGGCATCAGTTCCACGCCAAGGAAGACGACCACAACGATCACGACAAGCGTGACCCAGGCCGCCCCCAACCGCCGCAGAACCAGCCCGGCCATGCCCCGTCAGTCGGCCAGATCGACCAGATGCCAGCGGATCGAATCCTCGCCTGCGTTCGGGTCGATCCCGCTGACCCGCGCGCTCAGCACGCGGCGGCCGTTCTCGAGATAGGGGATGAAGGTTCCGCCCTCCTCGAACAGGATCCGCTGTGCCTCGACATAGAAGGCAAGCGCCTCGTCCATATCGAGGGTGGACCGTCCCCGGTCGAGTGCGGCATCGAAGTCGGCATTGGCGAAGTAGCTTTCGTTCCAGGCGGCACCCGACCGGAAGGCCTCGTTCAGGATCTGGTCGGCCGGACGTTCGCCCCATGAGGTGACCATGGCCGGTTCCACCATCCAGACATCGTCCCAATAGCCGTCGCCGGGGGCGACGCGCAGCGTCACGCGGATGCCGGCCGGGGCGACCTGGGCCTGATAGACCTCGGCATAGCGGATCATCCCGGGTTCGAGGTCCGAGGTGAACAGCTCGATATCAATCCCGTCGGGAAAGCCCGCCTCGGCCAGAAGCGCCCGCGCACCTTCGATATCCTGCGGGCACTCCAGGTCGGCGCGGAACGGATCATCGGCCGGAACGGGCGTGTCGCAGCCGACGACGCCGCCGTCGGCACCTACCATCAGGGTCATCATCTCTTCACGATTGGGCGCGATGCGCATGGCCTTGCGGACGCGCATATCGTCGAAGGGTGCGCTGTCGGTACGGAACACGATCCCGAACCAGCCGCCCGAGGGGAAGGTGTGAAGCTGGAAACCGGGGTTGTTCTCGAAGAACGGCACCTGTTCGAGGGTCACGGCATTGTAGTCGATCAGGCCGGCAAGCATCGCCTGATGCCGCGCCTCGCTGTCGGGGATGGCGGTGAAGACGACCCGGTCGATCGGCGCGCGGCCTTCCCAGTAGTCGTCGAAGGCGACAAGGACGGTCCTGCCTTCCGGGTTGTAGCTTTCCACCATGAACGGGCCGGTACCGATCGGATTGTCCTCGATCGTCGGACCTGCGCCTTCGGGGATCATGCGGACGCGGTAGTCCAGAAGCAGGATCGGCAGACCGGCATGGGGCGCCTCGAGGTGGATGGCCACGGTCAGATCGTCCACCACCTCGACCCGCTCGATGATCCCGAGGACGGCCGCGACCGGGGTTTCCAGTTCGGGATCGTTGATCCGTTCCAGCGAATAGGCCACGTCGGCGGCCGTGAAGGCGCGCCCGTCATGCCAGGTCACGCCGGGTTGCAGCGTCAGCGTCCATTCGGTCGCATCCTCGTTCGAGGTCCAGCCTGTGGCCAGTTCGGGCGAGGGCTGGCCTGCGTCGTCCTGCCGGATCAGACGCGAATAGACCATGTCGTTGACCTCGTAGAACCGGCTGTAGGACAGCGGATCGGTGCTTTCGGCGCCGCCGAAGCTGAGGTCGTTGGCGCGGTTGAGCACCTTTTCCGCAACCGCGGGTCCTGCGGAAAACGCCAGCACCGCCGCCAGCATCAGAAAGTGATTCTGTCCGGGAAATGTCATCGTGTCCTCCGAGGCTGTTGACTATACGTTCAGGAATACATGTGCCCTGCCAAGACGACGGCCGTGTGACGGTCAGGTCGGGCCAGCCGCAAAGGAACCCAGGTCCGATGAAGAGTGTAACCTACAATATCCAGTGGGGTAAGGGTCGCGACGCTGTGGTCGACCTTGCCCGCATCGCCCGCACCGTTGCCGGGGCCGATGTCATCGCCCTGCAGGAGGTCGAGCGCAACTGGCGCGAGATGGACCATGCCGACCAGCCCGCCCGCCTGTCCGAGCTGTTGCCCGACCATCACCCGGCCTACCGCACGGCGGTGGATTTCCACAATCCCGACCATCCGGCCCGGCGGCGGCAATACGGCCTCATGCTGCTGTCGCGCTGGCCGATCCTGTCGGTCCGGTCCTGGCCCCTGCCGCAGGCGACGGTCGTGGGGCATGTGAGCGATCCATCGATCCTGATGGAATGCGTGATCGGCCATCCCGATCTGCCCTTCCGCTGCTATGTCACGCATCTCAACTGGGTCTCGGCCCGGGCACGGCAGCGACAGGCCGAGGCGATCCTTCGGATCGTCGAGACGGCCCATGCCGAGGGGCCGCCCATCAACGGGCCGGGTGCACCCGACAGCGACTATGGCGCCGACTGGATGATGGTGCCGCGCGATCAGGTTCCCCCGATGCCCCGCCCGGCGATCCTGATGGGCGATTTCAACATGACCCCGGCCTCGCCCGAATATGCCACGCTCTGCGGCCCGCTCTCGCCCTGGTACGGGCGGCTGATCGAAGAAGGGCTGTTTGCCGATGCGCTGACCTGCGCGGGCCTACCCGAGGACAAGGGCGTCACCTTCCCCATCGCGCCCGAAGACGGCGGACAAGGCGGCGGTGAACGGATCGACCACATCCTCGTCTCTGCCGACCTTGCGCTTCGGGTTCGCGAGGGCTGGATCGACGATGCGGCCGATGGGTCGGACCACCAGCCCGTCTGGGCCAGGTTCGACATGACGCCTGTCCGGGTCAGTGCCGGACAATAGGTCGGTCGGGTCCGGCATCGGCAGACAGATCGCCCGGTGCCCGGATCGAAATCCGCAACCAGGACCGGGGCGCGCGCGCGTTTCGGGGGCAGATCGCCTCTGGTCACGGCGTTGCAAAATGGGCATGATCGGGAACGTTCGTTGCAGGACGATGTCGCTGGGGACGCCTGAATGGATGTCGACAAGCCCGCCGATTACGAGGCACTGATCCGCCTCATCCACGAGCGCCACCCCGGCATGAGCCGGTCGTACCAGCGGATCGCCGTCTATCTGACGCAGAACCCCAGCGATGTGGCCGTGCTGTCGGTCAATGCCATTGCCGAGCGTTGCGGCATTCACGCGTCAAGCTTTGTCCGCTTTGCCCAGTCGCTTGGCTTTTCGGGCTTCAGAGAGCTTCAGGGCCTGTTCCAGAAGCGCCTCTCGACCGCGGCCCCGGGGTTCGAGGCGCGGGTGCAGGCGCTTGAAACCGAACTCGGTCGCCGCGATGACTGCAGCGAGCACGGCTTCCTGCACGATCTTGTGCTGCGCGACATCGCGAGCTTGCGTGAACTTCTGGTCCAGACCTCACCGGAAAGTCTTGCCCGCGCGGTGGATCTGCTCGACCGGGCCGCAACGGTCTTCATCGCGGGGCAGATGCGCTCGGCCCCGGTCGCCGATCTTTTGCGCTACATCCTGACGATGCTGGGCAAGAGGGTGGTCCTGCTGGACCCGGCCGGGGGCTTTGCCACGCATATGGCGCGGACCATGGGCAAGGGGGATGTGCTCGTCGCGATATCGTTTCGCTTCTACGCCAAGGAGGTGGTGACGATCGTCGACGAGGCCGCGGGGCGCGGCGTGCCCATCGTCGCGATCACCGACACAAGCCTGTCGCCGCTGGCCAAGTCCGCCGGGGTGCTGTTTGCGGTGCCCGAGCACGAGTATACTTTCTCGCGCTCGCTTGCGGCACCGATGTGCCTGGCGCAGGCGCTGACCGTGGCGTTGGCCGCGCGGCAGAAGCCGGCCACGTTCCCGCCGCGCCTGCCCACCGACCCCGGTGTTTGCTTAGACCCTATTTTTAAAATTTGGGTTCGGCTTATTTTGCAAAAATTCCGCGCCCCTAGCCGGACACCGCCAGCCACCGCCCCGCGCGGGCCGAAGCGGCGACGGTCTCGACCAGATGCTGCACGCGGGCCCCTGCGGCAAAGCCGAAGGGTTCCGGCCCGCCCGTGGCGATCGCCTCGATGAAGCCCGCCATCTCGATCGCTTTCAGATCGTTGAAGCCCAGCTGATGCCCCGGCGCCACGCAGAACCGGCCGTAGGGCGGGTGATCCGGCCCCGCCTCGATCCGCCGGAACCCCTGCCGCCCGGCCCGGTCGGCGGCATCGAAGAACCACAGCTCGTTGAACCGCTCCTGCGAGAAGGCAAGCCCGCCCTTCGTGCCGTAAACCTCGAAATCATGCTGCATCTTGCGCCCGGTCGCGATCCAGCTTGCCTCGAGACTGCCGGTCGCGCCGGACTCAAACCGTAGCATGGCGCGGGCGATGTCGTCCACCTCGACCGCGCGCCAGCCCCCCTGCCCGTCGGGCCTGCGGGGGATGACGGTGACCAGATCGCCAAGCACCTCGGCCACCGGGCCCAGCAGGAATTCGGCGGTGGCCAGCACATGGCTGCCCAGATCGGCCAGCACCCCGCCCCCCGCCGGATCATGCCGGAACGACCAGGGCGTGGCCGGATCGCGCATGTAATCCTCGGCATGGATGCCGCGAAAGCTTGTGACCTCGCCCAGTTCGCCCGCGGCGATCATCTCGCGCGCGAGGCGCAGCATCGGGTTGCAGAGGTAGTTGAACCCCACCTGCGTCATCACCCCGGCCAAAGCGGCCGCGCGGGCCATTTCGGCGGCGTCCGAGGCGCTGGGCGCAAGGGGTTTTTCGCAATGCACATGCTTTCCGGCGGCGATGGCGGCCAGCGCGATTTCCTTGTGCAGCGCATTGGGAGCGGTGATGTGGACGACCCGGATCGCCGGATCGGCGACCAGCGCGCGCCAGTCCCCGGTCGCCTGGGCAAAGCCAAGTGCGCGCGCCGCCGCCTCGGCCACCGGCAGGGTCGCATCGGCAAGGGTGTGGAAGACGGGGACCACCGGCAGATCGAAGACCTTTGCCGCCGTGGCAAGGCCGAAGACATGGGCCTTGCCCATGAAGCCCGACCCGATCAGGCCGATTTCAAGCGGGCGTTCGGGCGGGCGCTCGGGCTGGCTCTCAGGCGGGGGGCGCATGGCGGGCCTCCAGAACCTCGGGGTTGACGATCATCGCGGGGTCGGGCCGTCCGGCTAGGCCGTCAAGCGCATTGCGGACGGCGACCACGGCCATGCGCTCGGCCGATTCGGCGGTCATTCCGGCGATATGAGGGCTCAGGATCACCTGATCGAAGCGGGCAAGCGGGTGCCCGGCCTCGGGGGGCTCCGTCACGAAGACATCGATCCCGGCGGCCCCGATCCGGCCCCCGTCAAGCGCCTCGACCAGCGCGCCCTCGTCCACCACGCCGCCGCGGGCGGTGTTGACCAGGATCGCGCCGGGGCGCAGGAGGGCGAGTTCCGCCGCCCCCAGCAGCGGCCGCGCGCCCCCCGGCACATGGACCGAGACCGCATCCGCCCAGCCCAGCCCCTCGGCCAGGTCGACCGACCGAACCGCCTCCTCGGGCCAGCCCTTCGCGGCCAGCACCGGATCGCAGGCCCGCACTTCCATCCCGAAGGCCGCAGCCATTCGCGCCAGATGCCGCCCCGTCCGCCCGAACCCCACGATCAGCAGCCGCTTGCCTGCCAGTTCCACCCCCTCGAACCGGTTGCGCCAGCCCCAGCCGCCGGGCTCGGCCACCGCGCGATGGCCGCGCAGCGCCCGCTTGGCCGCGGCCAGAAGCAGCATCATCGCATGTTCGGCGACCGAGACGGAATTGACATCGCCCACGATGGCAAGCGGAATGCCCCGCGCCGTCAGCGCCGCCAGATCGACTGCGTCATACCCCACCCCGTGCCGCGAGACGATCCGCAGGTGCGGTGCCTGCGCCACCGAGGCGGCGGTCAGCGGCTGGGTGCGCAGGACTAGCGCCTCGGCCTTTGGAAGATGCGCCAGAAGGGCCGCCTCCGAGACATCCTCGACATAGTCCAGCGTCACACCCGGCGCCGCCCGCGCCAACTCCAGCCCCGCCGCGTGCAGCTTGCCCGCGATCACCAGATGCGGCATCAGTAGGCCCCCGCATCGGGTGTCGCGACCCCGCCCATCACCTCGCGCATCCGCACCACGCTCGCGCCCGCAGCGGCGGCGAGGAAGCGCGCGTCGCCCCCGACCGTCACCATGTCGAAGCCCCAGCCCAGCGCGCGCCCCGCATATTCGGGCGTCCCGCAATGCAGCCCCGCGCGGATCCCGTTGGCCTTGGCCGCCGCCAGGATGCGCCGGATCGCCGCCACCATCTCGGGCTCTTCGCGGTCGAAACCCGGCTTCAGCCGCCCCTGCGACAGCGACAGGGTCAGATCGGCAGGCCCGATATAGAGCCCGTCAAGGCCAGGCGTCGCCGCGATCTCGTCCAGATGGTCCATCGCCGCCTGCGTCTCGATCATCGCCAGCGCCAGGATCTGGCCGTTCGCCTGCGCCCCGTATTCGGGCCCGGCCGCAAAGGCCACCCGCGTCGGCCCGAAGCTGCGCTCGCCCTCGGGCGGATAGCGCAGCGCGCGCACGAAGGCGGCGGCATCGGCCGCGCTGTTGACCATCGGGCAGATGATCCCCGCCGCCCCCAGATCAAGCGCCTTCATGATCACGCCGGGTTCGTTCCACGGCACCCGCGCCATCGCCACCACGCCCGAGGCGCGCATCGCCTGGAACATCGGCAGAAGGTCGGCCGGCGTCATCGCCCCGTGCTGCAGATCGACGGTCAGGCTGTCGTATCCCTGCGCCGCCATGATCTCGGCGGTGAAGGCATTGCCGATCGAGAGCCAGCCGTTCAGCGCAGGTCGCCCCTCGGCCCAGAGCGTCCTCAGCCTGTTCGGGAACATCGCCCCCTCCCCCCTTGTCCTGTCCTCTGCGGGACCCCGCAGACCTCGCGCGCAATGATCGTTGCGGGATGTTGCCATTGTCAATAGTCACTTCATCGGCTATCGCCGAAGCTGCCGCTTTCAAAAGGGGGGAATGCCGCATGTCCGCAAGAACCGTCCGCCTGACCATGGCCCAGGCGCTTGTCCGCTGGCTTTGCGCCCAGCACACGATGATCGACGGAGAGAAGGTCCCGCTGTTCGCGGGCGTCTTCGGTATCTTCGGCCATGGCAACGTGACCTGCCTGTCCGAGGCGCTTGAACCCGTGCAGGACCGCCTGCCCACATGGCGCGGCCAGAACGAACAATCCATGGCGCTGGCCGCCATCGCCTATGCCAAGGCGAAGCGGCGCCGCCAGATCATGATCGCCACCTCCTCGGTCGGTCCGGGGGCGGCCAACATGGTCACCGCCGCGGGCGTGGCCCATGCCAACCGCCTGCCGCTCCTGATCCTCGCGGGCGACACATTCGCCGGCCGCCGCCCCGACCCGGTGCTCCAGCAGGTCGAGCATTTCGGCAACCCCACGATCACTGTCAACGACTGTTTCCGCCCCGTCGCCCGCTACTGGGACCGCATCACCCTGCCCGAGCAGATCCTGCAATCCCTGCCGCAGGCCGTGGCCACGATGCTCGACCCCGCCGATTGCGGCCCGGCCGTCCTCGGCCTCTGCCAGGACACCCAGGAGGTGGCCTTCGACTATCCCGAGGCCTTCTTCGCGGAAACCCTCTGGACCATCCCCCGCCCCCGCCCCGACCTCGGCCAGGTCGCCGCCGCCGCCGACCTGCTGAGAACCGCCGAACGCCCCCTCGTCATTGCGGGCGGCGGGGTGCGCTATTCCGCGGCCGAGGAAGAGCTGGCCCGCGTCGCGCTCGCCCGCGGCATCCCCATCGTCGAAACCATCGCCGGCAAGGGCGGCCTGACCCACGACCATCCCGCACATGCCGGCCCGATCGGCGTGATCGGCTCGACCTCGGCCAATGCGCTGGCGGGCGATGCCGATGTGATCCTTGCCATCGGCACCCGCCTGCAGGACTTCACCACCGGCAGCTGGACGGCCTTCGCGCCAGAGGCCCGCTTCATCGCGATCAACACCGCCCGCTGGGACGCGACCAAGCACCGCGCGCTGGCCGTGGTGGGCGATGCGCGCGAAAGCCTGCGCGACCTCGACACAGCCCTCGGCGACTGGCGCGCGCCGCCCGCCCGCATGACGCAGGCCCGCACCCTCATGGCCGAGTGGAACACGCTGGTCGACGGCCTGCAGGCCCCGACGAATGCGGCCCTGCCCACCTATGCCCATGTCGTGGCCCGCGTGAATGCCGCCGCCCGGCCCGGGGACACGCTCGTCACCGCCGCGGGCGGCCTGCCGGGCGAGGTGACCAAGGGCTGGCGCGTCAAGGCGCCCCATACGTTCGACTGCGAGTTCGGCTTTTCCTGCATGGGCTACGAGATCGCGGCCGGCTGGGGCCATGCCATGGCGCTGGGCGACACCGGCACGCCCATCGTGATGGTGGGCGACGGCAGCTACATGATGATGAATTCCGACATCTGGTCCTCGGTCCTGACCGGGCACAAGATGATCGTCGTGGTCTGCGACAACGGCGGCTATGCGGTGATCAACCGGCTGCAGACCTTCAAGGGCACGCCCGGCTTCAACAACCTGATCCGCGACTGCCGCATCAAGGCCGAGGTGCCGGTCGATTTCGCCGCCCATGCCCGCGCCATGGGGGCCGAGGCGCGCCATTGCGACAGCCTCGCCGATCTCGACGAGGCGCTGGCCTGGGCGCAGACGACGGACCGGACGACCGTCCTCTCCATCGCCACCGACGCCTTCGCCTGGGTGCCGGGAGACGCCGCCTGGGATGTGGGCGTCCCGCAGGTCTCGGACCGGGCCGAGGTGCGCGCCGCCCGGCAGGACCAGGATGCGATCCGCGCGAAACAAAGGCTGGGCGTCTGACAAGGCAAGGCCGCCCGCAGGCGTTGGTTGGGCACGGCTGACACGACCTCGCCCAACCCGTTGGGCGGGGTTGACCCCGCCCCGCTCCGCTCGGCCCCGCTCCGCCGCCGGCGCGTCAGCCCACCTCGCTCACCTTCACCACACGCCCCTCGGCAAGCGACAGGTAGGCCGCCTCGGCCAGCACCAGCGCCCGCCGGCCGTCCTCGAACCCCACCTCCGGCTCGCCCCCGTCTCGCACCACCCGCAGGAAGGCGTCGATCTCGGCCCGAAACGCCTCGGCATAGCGCTCGATGAAGAAGAACAGCGCAGGCTCGGCAATGCCCGTCGCCGTGGCCGTCGACCGCACCATCTCGTGCGCCCGGCGGTTCTGCGACTGGACCATCCCCTTCGTGCCCAGACATTCCACCCGCTGGTCATAGCCATAGACGGCGGTGCGCGAGTTGTTGATATGGCACTGCTTGCCATCGGCCGTCCGCAGCAGGATCATCGCCGTGTCGTGATCGCCCAGCTCCTCCATCAGGCCCGGGTCGATCAGCCGCCCGCCCATCGCCACCACCTCGACCGGCTCGTCGCCCAGCATGAAGCGGGCAAGGTCGAAATCGTGGATCGTCATGTCGCGGAAAAGCCCGCCCGCCACCTCGTAATAGCTGCGCGGCGGCATCCCCGGATCGCGCGAGGTGATGACGACCTGATGCAGATCCCCGATCTCGCCCCGCGCCACCGCCTCGCGCGCGGCCCGGTGGCCGGGATCGAAGCGCCGGTTGAAGCCCAGCTGCACCGGCACCCCCTTGCCCGCGATCGCGCGCGCGCAGGCCTCCACCCGCGCGAGGCTCAGGTCGATCGGCTTCTCGCACAGCACGGGCTTGCCGGCCGCGACGGCCATCTCGATGTAATCGGCATGCGTCGGTGTCGCGGTCGCCACCAGAACCGCATCCACCGCGCCGCTGGCAAAGACCGCCTCGGCCGACCCGGCCACCTCCGCCCCGAAGGCCGCCCCCACCTCGGCCGCCGCGCCGGCATCCACATCATAGACCATCGCCAGCCGGGCCTCGGGATGGGCCGCGATATTGGCCGCATGCATCCGCCCGATCCGCCCGCATCCCAGAACCCCAATCCGAACCATCCTGCCCTCCAGCTTCTTTTGTTCAGAAATATCCCGGGGGGAGGCCCGACAGGCCCGGGGGGGCGCCGCCGCCCCCACCGAACACCCGCCCCCCCCCCCCCCCCCCCCCCCCCCCCCCCCCCCCCCCCCCCCCGCAACATCCCCCCGCCTTGCAACGAATGTTGCAATATCCCGATCCTGTCAATTACATTGGCGCAACCAGCAGGGCGAGGGGAATGACATGAACAGGCTCGACGGCAGAATCGCGGTAGTCACCGGCGGCACGCAGGGCCTTGGCGCTGCCGTCGCGCGGCAGTTCGCTCAGGCCGGTGCCGCCGGCATCGTCATCTGCGGGCGCAACCAGGCCAAGGGCAGCGCCATGGCCGATGCCATCGCCGCCGAAACCGGCGTCCGGACGATCTACCAGCCCGCCGATCTCGAACATGTGGCCGAGGCCCGCGCCGTGATCGAGGCCGCCTGCAACGCCTTCGGCCGCATCGACATCCTGGTCAATGCCGCCGCCATCACCGACCGGGGCAACATCCTCGACACCTCGCCCGAACTGTTCGACCGCATGTTCGCGATCAATGTCCGCGCGCCCTTCTTCCTGATGCAGGAGGCCGCCCGGCGCATGATCCGCGACGGGATCGAGGGTTCCATCGTCAATATCGGCTCGGTCTCGGAACGCGCGGGCCAGCCGTTCATCGCCGCCTATTGCGCCTCGAAGGGGGCGCTGGCCACGCTGACCCGCAACACCGCCTTCGCGCTTCTGCGCAACCGCATCCGCGTCAACCAGCTCGATATCGGCTGGATGGCCTCGGAGGGCGAGGATCGCATCCAGCGCGAATATCACGGCGCCGAGGACGACTGGCTGGAAAAGGCCGCCGCCGGGCTGCCCTTCGGCCGCCTTGTCGACCCTGCGGAAGTGGCCCGCGCCGCGGCCTTCCTCGCCTCCGGGGATTCGGGGCTGATGACCGGTGCCGTCATCCATTTCGACCAGTCGGTCTGGGGGGCGCAGGACGGCTCGCCTCCGGCGCCCGCAGCTGCAATGACGTGGCCCCCCGCAGGCAGTTGATGCAATGACCGTTGCATCTCTGGGGCCCTATCGCAATGAATGCAATTTTTGTTGATTTGACACCGGCACCATGCCAACCTGACAAGACTGCGCGACCGCCGGCGAAAGATCGGAGGCGCGACAACGGGGAGAGGATCACGGCACATGGCTGTCGTAGAATTGCGCGGCATTTCCAAAAGCTTTGGCGCGATCCGTGCGCTCAACGGCGTCGATCTGACGATCGAGCGCGGCGAGGCGATCGGCCTGATGGGCGATAACGGCGCGGGCAAGTCCACGCTGATGAAGATCATCGCGGGCAATTTTCCGCCAACCAGCGGCGATTTCCTGATCGACGGCCTTCCCGTCCACTTCAGCCGCCCCATCGAGGCACGCCAGAAGGGGATCGAGATCGTCTATCAGGACCTGGCCCTCTGCGACAACCTGACCGCCGCCCAGAACGTCTTTCTGGGGCGCGAACTCAAGCGCGGCTTTGGCCCGATCCGCTTCCTTGACCATGGCGCGATGAATGCGCGTGCCGCGAAACTCTTTGCCGAGCTGAAGTCCGAAACCCGCCCGCGCGATCTTGTCCGCCAGATGTCGGGCGGCCAGCGGCAGGCCGTGGCCATCGCACGCACCCGCCTGTCGGACCCCAAGCTCGTGCTGATGGATGAACCGACGGCCGCGATCTCGGTCCGGCAGGTCAAGGAGGTTCTCGACCTGATCCTGCGGCTGAAAGAGACCGGCCATGCGGTGATCCTGGTCTCCCACCGGATGCCTGATGTCTTCACCGTCTGCGACCGCGTCGCCGTGCTGCGCCGGGGCGAGAAGGTCGCCGACAAACCTGTTCGCAATTCCAGCCCCGAGGAAGTCACGGGTCTGATCACCGGAGCACTGGCCGCCGCATGAGCACGACCACCGACCAGACCACCGATCACGCCGCCATTGACGACAGCATCGCCCAGCGCCGGGAACTGACCTGGTGGCAGGGGGTGACCCGCAGCCAGCCGTTCTGGGTGCTCATGGCCATCTTCATGCTGTGCATCGTGATGAGCCAGGTCTCCGATGTCTTTCTGTCAGAGCGCAACATCTTCAACGTCTCGCGCAATTTCGCCTTCGTGGGGATCATGGCGCTGGGCATGACGGCGGTGATCTGCACCGCGGGGATCGACCTGTCGGTCGGGTCGCTCATGGGGCTTGCGGGAATTGCGACGGGCCTTGTCATGCAGGCGGGCTACGGGATCGTGCCGGGCTTTCTGATCTGCATGGCCGTGGCGGGCGCGGTCGGCCTGACGAACGGGATCCTGATCGCCTATCTCAGGATGGCGCCTTTCGTGGTCACGCTTGGCATGCTGGCGATCTCGCGTTCGCTGGCGATGGTCATCTCGAACAACCGGATGGTCTATCAGTTCGGCCCCGACCAGGCGCTCTATCTCTGGCTGGGCGGGTCAAGCACGTTCGGTGTTCCACACCCTGTCTGGGCGCTCGGGGTCCTGACGATCACCTTCTGGATCGCCTTCAATCACACGACCTGGGGCCGCTGGGTCTATGCGGTGGGCGGCAATGCGCAGGCCGCGCGCCTTTCGGGCATCCCGGTCGAGCGGGTGCTTCTGTCGGTCTATGTGATCTGTTCGCTTTGCGCGGGGCTTTCGGCCTTCCTGATGGTGGGGTGGTTCGGTTCGGTCACCAATGCCCTCGGCCAGACGCAAGAGCTTAACGTCATTGCCGCCTCGGTCATCGGCGGGGCCAATCTGATGGGCGGGGTGGCCTATGCCTTCGGTGCCCCGATCGGCGCGCTCCTGATGGAGCTCATCCGCAATTCACTGCTGCTCGCGGGGATCGACGCGCTTTGGCAGCAATTCTTTGTCGGTCTGTTCCTGATACTTGCAGTGTTTCTGGAACAGCTCCGCAATCGGGGCCGCGCCTGACGGGGCGGCCAATCTGTCAACCAAAGGGAGGAAGACCAGAATGAAGAAACTGCTTAGCGCCACCATGCTCGCCGGGATGGTCCTGCCGGGTCTGGCCGCGGCCGAACCCATGCAGCTTGCGCTCGTGCCCAAGGCGATGAACAACCCGTTCTTCGACCTTGCCCGCGACGGGTGCTACCGCGCCCAGGAGGAATCCGACGGCGCCTTCGAATGCGTCTACATCGGCCCGGGCGAACATACCGAGCTTGAGCAGGTGCAGATCGTGCAGGACCTGATCACGCAGGGCGTTGACGGCATCGCCGTGTCGCCCTCGAACGCGCCGGCCATGGCCCGCGCCCTGCAGGCGGCGGTCGAGGCCGGCATTCCCGTGATGACCTGGGACGCCGATCTTCTGGAAGAGGACCAGCACATCCGCGCCACCTTCGTGGGCACGTTCAACTACGACATCGGCGTGAACCTGGCGCGCATCGCGTTGGATCGTCATCCCGACGGCGGCACCGTCTGCCTGCAGACCGGTGGCGCGGCTGCGGCCAACCACAACGAGCGTCTTCTGGGCATCCGCGAGACGCTGGCCGGCGAAAGCCTGGGCACCGCGCCGGGCACGCCTCTGGCGGGTCAGGGCGGCTGGACCGAGATCGCGGGCTGCCCGCTCATCACCGATGACGACGGCAACCGGGCAATCACGGGCATGACCGATATCCTGGCCGCCAATCCCGAGCTGACCGCCTTCCTCTCGACCGGGGCCTTCACGCAGTGGTTCGACAACGCCTTCCGCGAAGCCGCAGCCCCCTACAAGGACCGGATGGACGCGGGCGAGCTGTCGATCGTCGTCGCCGACACCCTGCCGATGCAGATGGAGCAGCTTGCCGACGGCCTGTCGAACGGTCAGGTCGGTCAGCGTCCGTTCGAGATGGGCTATCGCGCGATGTTCATCCTGATGGACCTGATCGAGGGCAACGAGGTCGAGGATCCGATCTTCACCGGCCTTGATGTCTGCACCGCCGACAATGTGGACAGCTGCATCGCCGGCTGATCACCGGTTGCGATGATGCGGGCGGGCGGGTCTTCGGGCCCGCCCGCTTTGCTTTGGCGGAAAGGGGGGGCGCGTGGGTTTCACCCATCCCGCAGTTTCGGCCCGACCGGCGCCGTGACACCCCGTCCGGCCGCGCGGCGCATGGCAAGATCCCTCA
Organism: Rubellimicrobium sp.; assembly: GCA_020832515.1. Lineage (GTDB taxonomy): Bacteria > Pseudomonadota > Alphaproteobacteria > Rhodobacterales > Rhodobacteraceae > JAFIEN01. Next base: position 14,806 of record JAFIEN010000066.1, read on the forward strand.
GGCCCTGCCCGCGGCCCCCAGAGACCGCAGCACGGCCCGGGTCGCTGCGACCAGCGGGTCATGGGTTTCGGCAAGGATGGCGATCCGGTCGAACCGGTCGGGATCACGTTCGACCGCCGCCCGAAGCGCGCGGCCAAAGGTCATGCGCAGCTCTGTCCCGATGTTGAACTTGCAGATCCGGCTGGTCGCAGCAAGGATCCGACGCTCCTCCTCCGGCACGCCCGATCCGCCGTGGATCACAAGGGGCAGGCCCGTCACCGCCTCGATCGCGCGCAGACGGTCCTCGTCCAGCCCCGCGCCCGGCCCCTGTTGCAGATGGCGGTTGCCGATCGAGATGGCCATGGCATCGATGCCGGTTTCCGCCGCAAAGCGGGCGGCTTCCTCGGGATCGGTACCGTCCGATGCCTCGCCGCCCTCATAGCCGACGAAGCCGATCTCGCCCTCGCAGGAGATGCCTGC
>JAFIEN010000067.1 GCA_020832515.1 Rubellimicrobium sp.
CCGGCCCGGCCCATGCCACCGTCGAGGCGGCCTTTCACGCGGCGCTCTGGCAGGCCGACCCGCCCGACGGCCTGACCGCCCCCGCGCCGCAAGAGATCCCCCGTCGCTTTGCCGTCTACCGCAACAATGTGCGTCACAGCCTGACGCGGGCGCTGGCGGGGCACTTTCCGGTGGTCGAGGCGCTGGTCGGAAAGACCTTCTTCACCGCCATGGCGGGTGTGTTCATGGCCGAAGCCCCCCCTGCAAGCCCGGTCCTGCAGGACTGGGGCGGGGCCTTTCCCGGCTTCCTTGAGCGCTTTCCGCCGGTGGCGCACTTGCCGTGGCTGGGCGACGTTGCCCGGCTCGAACTGGCCCGCGGGGGGGCGGTGCATGCCGCAGATGCCGCACCAGCCCCGGCCGAGGCGCTTGCCCTGCCCGAACCGGAAGGCCTGCGATTCACCCTTCACCCCTCGGTCACGCTGTTCTTCGCGGCGACACCGGCCCTGTCGATCTGGCTGGCCCATCAGCCCGGCGCCGGACAGGCAGCCCTGAAAGGGCCCCTGCCGCCGGGGCCGGAACGGGCGCTGATCGGCCGGCAGCCCGACTTCACCGTCGTTGTGCTGCCGCTCGATGCCGGCACCCATGCCGTTCTTGGCGCGCTGTCGGAGGGCCAGAGCCTTGGCCAGGCCGCGGCTCTTGCAGACCCCACCACCGCCCTGACGCTTCTGTTGCGCCACGGGCTGATTGCCGCGATCCAAACCGGAGAGACCCCGTGAACCACATTGCCGATACCGCCCCGTCGCCTGCCACCACGTCAGGCCTGCGTCACATGCTTCAACGGATCAATGCGCTTGGCGGCCTCGTGCCGCCGGATGTGATCCTGCTGGCCGCCCGGATCTTTCCGGCAATGGTCTTCTGGCTGTCGGCCCGAACAAAGGTCGAGGGCCTGTCGATCAAGGAGCAGACCTACTTCCTGTTCGAACATGTCTATGCGCTGCCGCTGATCCCGCCCGTATGGGCGGCCGTCATCGCCACCATCGCCGAACATGTGCTGCCGGTTCTGTTGTTCATCGGGCTGATGTCCCGGCTGTCGGCGCTGGGGCTTCTGGTGATGACGGCGGTGATCCAGGTCTTCGTCTTTCCCGCAGCCTGGGTGACACATGGCCTGTGGGCGGTGGCGCTGCTTGTCGTCGTCGCGCATGGGCCGGGACGGTTGTCGCTTGACCATCTGCTGGGATTCGAGAAGGCTCGGGCCTGACGCGGACGGCGGCCCGGGGTGGCTCCGGGGCGGCGTGGTCGCCCCGGTCGCCGATCCGGCGCCCCTCTGCGCGGGCGTCACCGCTACTGCCGGGCGCTTGGCCCCGATCCGGCACGGGATCGCATCGCCCGACGCAGCGCAGCCGGGACGATCAGCGCCGCGCCGGCGAACAGCCCGGCGTAACCCAGAAACGCCAGCACCAGACTTGGTCCAAGCGCGCCCGAGACCATCGCAAGCTGCACCCCGAGCGCGGCTGCGATCACGATCACGCCAAGACCCGCATGACCCATGACCCCCACTCCCTCAGCGGTGCAGCCAGCACCAGCTTGTCTGCTGGACGTGCGGGGTGAAGGCCGGGGGGGCGTCGGTGTCGCACAGGCCCGCGATGGCCTGCGGGCAGCGCGGATGGAAGCGGCAGCCCGCGGGCGGGTTCATCAGGCTGGGCGGTTCGCTGTCGGGCACGGCGCGGTCGCGGGTGGCGTTCTGGGGGTCGGGATCGGCGACTGCGGCCAGAAGCGCCCGGGTATAGGGGTGCTGGGGGGCCTCGAGCAGCGCCTCGGTCGGACCCGTCTCGACGAAGCGGCCGGCATACATGACGAAGATCCGGTCGGCGAAATGGCGCACGGTGGCAAGGTTGTGGGTGACGAAGATCAGCGTCAGCCCGCGCGCCTCCTGAATGCGCCGCAGAAGCCGCAGGATGCCCGCGCTGACCGAGGCATCCAGCATCGAGACGGGTTCATCCGCGATCATCAGCGATGGCTCAAGGATGAGCGCTCGCGCGATCACAACCCGCTGCTGCTGCCCGCCCGAGAGCATGTGAGGGAACTTGCCAAGAAACTCCTGCGCAGGCGTCAGGCCCACCTCGTCCAGTGCGGCCAGCACGCGCCGGTCGCGCTCGGCGGGGTCCCTGATGCCGTGCACCTTCAAGGGCTCGGCCAGGATCGTGGCCACATCCATGAAGGGCGGCAGGGCGCCGTAGGGATCTTGCTGGACATATCCCACGCTCTTGCGCAGGCGGCGCAGCGCGGGGGCATCAAGGGTGCCGAGCGCGCGTCCCTCGATGGCGATGCTGCCCGCGGTCGGCGGATCGAGGCCCAGAAGCGTGCGCACCAGCGTGGACTTGCCGCAGCCGGATTCGCCCACGATCGCGACCGCTTCGCCCCGGACAAGCGTGAAGGTCACCCCGTCCAGCGCCTGAATAGTGCCCGCGCGCAGGAAACCCCACTTGCGCAAGGTGAAGAAGGTGCGCAGGTCGCGCACCTCGAGGATGCCGGGCAGGTCGGTATCCTTCATGACACCCCCTCCGCCAGCCAGCACCGGCTGCGCCGCCCGTCGGCAAGCGGCACCTCGGGCGGCATGTCGGCACATTGTTCGAACCGGTGGACACAGCGCGGCGCGAAGCGGCAGCCCGCGGGCGGGTCGATCAGCGGCGGCGGCGTGCCTTCCAGCGTGCGCGGCGGTTCGCGGTCATGCAGACGCGGCACGCTGGCCAGGAGTGCCTGCCCGTAAGGATGGACGGGCGCCCGGAAGAAATCCCGCGCGGGGCTGAATTCGACGATCTGGCCTGCATACATCACTGCCACATGATCGGCGATCTCGCTCGATGTGCCCACGTCATGGGTGATCAGCACGAAGCCGGTCCCGGTTTCGCGCTTGATGCGCCTGAGCGTGTTCATGATGCTGGCTTGCGTCAGCAGGTCGAGCGCCGAAGTCGGCTCGTCGAGGATCACCAGATCGGGCCGCGTGATCAGCGCCATGGCCAGCACCACGCGCTGGCGCATGCCGCCCGACAACTCGAACGGATAGCGCTGCATGAAATCGGCCGAAACGCCGACCTGCACCAGCGCTTCTGCCGCCGCCGCAAGCGCGGGTGCGCGCGCAAGGCCCTGGTGCACCATCAGCGGCTCGGCCACCTGTTCGCCCACACGCACCACGGGGTTGAGCGCATTCATCGCGGCCTGCATCACGATGGCCACGCGCGACCAGCGGATGTCGCGGCGAAACGCCTCGTCGTCAAGCGCCATGACATCGCGCCCCTCGACCCGGACGGCACCGGAATAGGCGGCCACATTGCGCGGCAGAAGCCTGAGCAGCGCGCGACCAAGCGATGTCTTGCCGCAGCCCGATTCCCCAAGCACGACCAGCGCCTCGCCCCGCTCAAGCTGGAACGATACCCCGTCGAGTGCGCGCATGATGCCGCCTTGCGTGCGGTAATGCAGCCGCAGATCCTCGACCTGAAGAAGCGGCGCGCTCATGTCGATCTCAGGCGCGGGTTGAAGATACGATCCAGCGCGAAGCCCAGCAGTGCGAAACCCAGACCCGTCAGCATCAGGAGGGCGGCGGGCGCGATGACCCAGTAGTAGAAGCCGTTGAAAAGCGCGCCCTGCGTCTGCGCGTCGTTCAGGAGCTTGCCCCATGTGGGCAGCACCGGGTCGCCCAGACCCAGCACGGCCAGCGACGCCTCGAGGAAGACATAGGTCGGGATCAGCGTCACGAAGGACGGGATCAGCACCGGCAGGATGGGCGGGATCATGTAGCGGATGACGATCCGCATGTCGGACGCGCCATATGCGCGGGCCGCCTCGATATAGGGGGCCCGGCGCAGAGGCAGCAGCATCGCGCGATACATCTTGATCGAGGCACTGAAGATGCCGAGCGCGACCACCACGCCCAGCATCAGCCAGATGCTTGTGGAATAGAGCGTGCCCACCATCACCAGCACGGGCAGGATCGGCAGGATCATCGTGATCTCGGTCAGGCGCTGGATGACCGCGTCGACCAGCCCGCCGAACCACACACCCACCGCCGCGATGACCAGCGTGGTGACCGTGGTGCCAAGGGCGGCAATCAGCCCGAAGGCCAGTGCGACCGGCGTGCCCCAGAGGAGCGCCAGCATCAGGTCGCGGCGTAGGTGATCGGTGCCTGCCAGACCATGAACCCGTCCGAATGCCAGCAATTCGGCCTCGAGATCCGCGCCCTCGTCAAAGAGCACTGCCTCGATCAGCAGGGTGTAGCGGCCCGGCATGACGCGGGCTCGGTCGTCCGCGTCGGCAAAGAGCGCGACATGCGGCACATCGCCCAACCGCCCCTCGAGCGCGCGATCCTGCGACAGGGCGATCCGGTCGGCCCCGGTGATCCGGCGCGCGCCAAGGCGGATCTCGGTGCCGTCGGGGCGCTGCCAGACCGGCTCGACAAAGGCCGCGCGCTCGGTTCCGGTCAGGGTCAAGAGGAGGGTCAGTTCGCTGGGAAAGTCGTCATGGGGAAAGTCGAACGCCAGCGGCAGGCGCAGCTGGAGGCCCCCTTCGAAGGGCGCGCGCTGCACGGCGTCCGCATCGCCGGTGATGCGCAGCGTGCGCGGCGCGTTGCCGCCCGCCAGGCGGTTGGTCCAGACGGGGCTTGCATTGACCGGGTTCATTCGCCACGCCCCATCGCCGCCCCGCCATTGCACAACCGCCTGTCCGTAGGGAATGGCCACGATGGTGACGAGCGAGATCAGGACCAGCGCAAGGATGATCGCCGCCCCCGCCACGGCCGACGGATAGGGGCGGATGCGTGCCCAGAGTGCCGCGGCCGTCATGGCGTGGCCACCCGCACGCGCGGATCAAGCGCGGCATAAAGGAAATCCAGCAGGAACACGGTCAGCGCCAGCAGATAGGCAAAGATCACCACGCCGCCGATGATCACCGGCGTGTCGCGAAAGCCGATGGCCTGAAACAGCAGCGTGCCCAGTCCCGGCCAGTTGAACACCTGCTCGAGGATGATTGCCCCGCTCCAGAGCCCGATCAGCATCAGCAGGAACGAGGTCACGATGGATGGCAGGGTCGGGCGCAGGATGTAGCGCGCCTCGATCATCCGGTCGGGCAGGCCCTTTGCGCGGGCCATCTCGACGTGATCCTCGCTTGAGTGGATCAGGAAGAAGGTCCGCCAGGAATAGATCGACACGAAGATCGACGAGATGAAGATCGCCGTCACCGGCAGCACCATGTGATGAACCACGCTCATTGCATAACGCAGTGCCGTTTCGGGGGGCGGCACGGCGACCATGCCGCCCGAGGGGAACAGCGGCCAGGCAAAAGCGAAGATCAGGATCAGGAACAGCCCGTAGAACCAGCCGGGTGCTGCCGAACTGGGGGCCAGCGCCACGATCGTGCGGTCCAGCCAGGACCCGTAGCGCCGCGACAGCCGCAGCGCCACGACGATCGAGACGACGAAGACCAGCACATTGGCCGTTCCGAACAGCAGAAGCGTTGCAGGCAGCCGCTCGGTGATGATGGCCGAGACCTGACGCGAGCCGAGATCGCTGCTCATCTGTTCGGCCCGGCCCAGATCGAGCAGCATCGCGCGGCGCAGGTAATCGAGGCTGCGCCAGACGAAAGGCCGGTCAAGGCCCAGCCGCTCGACCTCGAGCGCGACCTGCGCCTCGATCAGGGCAAGGCGGTCGGCGGCCGCAACCCCGGGGTCGGAGCGGACCGCATCGCTGACATCGGCGCGGATCTGGATGACGCGCAGATCGTCGACCTGCCCGCCCACATTGGCGATGATGATGGTCATGTAGACGCCGACCAGCACCGTCAGAACCAGCGCCACGATGCGGCGCGCCATGAAAAGCGCAAGCCCCGTCATCTCGCGCCGCCGTGCGTCGTTCGGCGCGATCTGCGTGCCGGGTGGCGGTTCCTGGCCGTGGCCTGGATCGGCAATCTGCACCATGCCGTACCTACCACTCTGCCGTGCGGCTGGGCACGGTGGCGAAGGGCTGGCTGGCGAAGACCGGCATCGCCACATGGCGCGAGGTGAAGACCACTTCCAGACTGTTGGGCCCCATGCCAAGCGCCGCGATCCGCCCGGGGTCGAAGGCCACCTCCCAGTTGCCGCCGCCAAGCTCGGTCGCTTCGCCCTCTTCGACCAGAGCCCCATCGCCGTTGAACAGCAGGAACCGGGCCGTCTCGATATCGGCAGCCTCGACCGGCGCGCCGGCGAAGGTCGCCGCGATGGTGAAGCGGGCATCCTCGCCCCGGGCCACGATCAGCGGCCCGTCCAGGTCAAGCACCGGGATAGGCGGGTCGGCAAAGCCCAGCCAGCGATCCGACGGGTCGGGGAAATCGGGGAAATGCCGCAGCACGAGCGCGCCTTCGATCGGGTGGACCGAATGCAGGTAATAGGGCCCCTCGCCGATCTGGAAATGCCGCCGCGCGGCGCGCCAGGCGGCGATGTTGTCATGGCGGATGGCGATCGCATCCCCGGCCAGATGCGGGCCGAGCAGGGCGGGGAAGGGGATGGTGCCTGCCGCCCGCGCCTGATCGAGCTTGCGGTCCAGAATGGGCAGACTTGGTCCGGCGACAAGGCTCAGCCATTCGGCGTCAAGCCGGTCGGCCCTGGCCGATGAAAAGGCAAGCTCGCCCTGCGCCTCGGCCAGCATGGCAAGCCCGATCACATGCCAGGGCAGGACGCTGACCACCCGCTGCGAGATCATCGTCTCGGCATCAAGCGAGATCTGGTCGCTGTAGACCTCAAGCACGAAGGGATCCTCGGACAGGATCCGCCAGCCGCGGAATTGCCGCTCGAAAACCTCGAACCCGGGCACGTGGCTGGGATCGAAATGCGGACTGTCGGGATCGGCGCGCGAAAAGCTGAGCGCCCATGAGACCAGCACATCCGCCAGCGACACGGTCGAGCCGTCATGCCAGGGCCGCGCGAAGAAATCGGGGCGGTAGTGCAGCACGGCGCGGGTGCGGGCCTCAAGCCCATGCTGGCCGGTCTCGGCCACGGTCAGGAAGCGCCCCTCGCCCTCGTCCCATGCGATCCAGGCATCGTCGGGCACGATGATCCCGTCCGCCTCGTCCAGCGTGACCCAGGGCAGCGTGACCGATACGGGCGTGCCCGTGCGCACCGTCAGCTCGGCCCGGTCCAGCCGCTGCGGGCGGTGCAGGCCGGTGAAGGGGTCGGGCAGGACCGAGGCGTCGCTGATGGCGCGCTGCACCATGCGGTCGAACAGCCAGTTGGTGCCCGCCACCGGGTTCCACGGCTCGGTCAGCACGCTGGGTGCCGCGACACGCATCTGCCCGCCCACCCTGTCGGCAAAGCGCAAGGTCAATGGCCAGAGCTGCGAGCCGCGCACACCACCCGCAAGGTCGAAGGCCACCTGCACATCGGCCGCACGCGGGCCGATCTGCGACTGGTCGACCAGCCAGATGCGGGCCGAGTCCTGCATTGCAAGCTCGATCGCGCGGGCCATCAGCCCTGCGCGCTCCTCGAGATCGGCGAAATCGCCTTCGTTGAGCCGCGCGGCGATGCGGTCGAATTCCGGGTCGGGCGCATAGGCCTGCCAGAGCGGATCGGGCCGGCCGCGGGGGGTGTAGTAGAAATCGAAATCACTGGCCGAGTCGCGCCGCACCAGCGTCGAGACCCAGGCCCCCGTCACCATGTGCCATTGGCCTGCCGCAGGGTCCGAGGCGATCCAGATGCGCGACGCCTCTTCCGGCCCGCGATACAGCCGCTCGGTCTGGAAGCCCGCGCCTTCAAGCAGGTTGGCCACGTAGTCACCCACCTGCCGGCGGGCATCATCGGACCGGATCACCAGCCGCAGCGTGACGGGGCGGCCCTCGAAATGCCAGATCCCGCCCTGCCTTTCGGCGCCCAGCGCCTCCATCTCGGCCTCGATCACGGCCAATGCGCGGGGGGGATCGTGCCGGTAGCGCAGCTCGATGGCGCGGGCCTCGGCCGCGAGGCGCGCGAAATCGGGAACGGCGGTGCCGATGGGCAGGGTGCGGGGGCGGGCCAGGCCGCCGTAGATCTCTTCGGCGATGAAGCGCCGGTCGATCAGCTGGTTCATCGCCTCGCGGATGGCCGGCACGGAAAACGGGTTGAGCGTGCCGTCCTCGAAGGTGGGGCCGACCGGGTTGAGTGTCAGCTCGACCGAGCCGCCGAAGGACAGGTCGTAATCGGCCAGTTCGGAATCGCGGATGCGCTGGAAGACGGACTGATCGGTCACGCCTTGCGCGGTCAGGTGAAAGGCGCCGTCCGCGATCAGCCCCGACAGCCGCGCCGTATCGGTTTCGGTGGCGAAGATGATTTCGTCCACAAGCCCGCCGCGTCGCCCGGCAAGATCGGGGTCGGCATCGGCCTGCGCCTGAATCGGCACAAGCATCAGCAACCCTGCGATCCCTGCCTTCACCCGTCGCATAGGGGGCAGACGGCCGGAGGCTGCGCCGAGGATCGGGCCGGACATCGTGCCGCAGACATTCATCAACAGCATGCTGACTGTTCCTTCGGGCGGGTCTGGGCCCATGGTCCTGTGGACTGTGGCCGAGGATTGGTTCTAGTTGTGCTTTGCCCCTTCGCAAGGCCGCAAGGCCGCAAGGCTGCACAATCATTCGTTACGCCCGGGCATTCGTGACGCCCGGGGCAAGGATCCGGCCCGCCAGGGCCCGCCGCCGCCTGCGTCATGGACCTGTCGGCGGAGCAGCCAGAGGACGGCGGCCGCCATGGGCCCTGGTCGCGGCATCACCGGAGGGCGACGCGTGCTCTCTTGTCGGATCGGTCTCGGCTGGGTTAGGTTTCGGCGGAATCGCCGTTGCGTGCAGCGGAATTTGGCTGCACTGTGACGGCCGCGGTGGGGTTCCGATGATGTCGGAGGCGACCCGCGTGGCTTTTTGGCCACCGCCCGCGATGGCCGAACCGACAAAACGACAGAAGGATCAAGAGATGCGCTTTGTCCGCCCTGAGACGCTTGAGGAAGCAGCCACCCTGCTGGGGCAGGAAAGCGGTGTCACCCGGATCATCTCGGGCGGCACCGATGTCATGGTGCAGATGCGATCCGGCCTGGTCGCGCCCGACCTTGTCGTCGATCTCAAGCATTTGACGGGCCTGCGCTCGATCACGCCCGAGGCGGGCGGGTTCCGCATCGGGGCCGCGGTCTCGGGTGCGCAGCTGGGCGAGCATGAGGGCGTCTGCGCCCTCTGGCCCGGCGTGGTCGAAGGGGTGCAGCTGATCGGCTCGACCCAGGTGCAGGGCCGTGCGACGATGGTGGGCAACCTGTGCAACGGATCACCCGCCGCCGATGCGGTGCCGGGGCTGGTCGCGGCGGATGCCACGGTGCGCATCATGGGCCCGAACGGCAGCCGCGACTGCCCGGTGGCCGAGATCCCTGCAGGCCCGGGGCGCACGACGCTGGGCAAGGGGGAGTTCGTGACCTCGGTCTTCCTGCCTGCGCGGCCCGAACGTTCGGGCGATGCCTATCTGCGCTTCACCCCCCGGACCGAGATGGACATCGCCGTCGCCGCGGCGGCCGTCAGCCTGACGGTCGATGCGAAAGGCGTGGTCACCGCCGCGCGCGTGGCCCTTGGCGCGGTCGCGCCGACGGTGATGCTTGTGCCCGAGGCGGCCGCGGCCATCATCGGCACCACGCTTGACGACGCGGCGCAGGCGGCCCTTGCCGCTGCCGCATCCGCGGCATGCAACCCGATCGACGACAAGCGCGGCACGATCGAATTCCGCACCCGGGTGGCGGGGGTCCTTGCCCGCCGTGCCGCCCTGATTGCCCTTGCCCGAGCCGGAGGCCAGAACTGATGAAGACCATCCACGTATCCACCACCGTCAACGGCGATGCTGCCGAGTTCATCTGCGGGCCGGACGAATCCCTGCTGGACGTCCTGCGTAACCGCCTTGGCCTGACCGGCGCGAAAGAAGGCTGCGGCACCGGCGATTGCGGCGCCTGCAGCGTGATGCTGGACGGGCGGCTTGTCTGCTCCTGCCTTGTCCTTGGGGCCGAGGCCGAAGGCGTGACCGTCGACACGATCGAGGGGCTGGCCGAGGGCGATCATCTGCACCCGCTGCAGCAAAGCTTCATCGACCATGCCGCGCTGCAATGCGGCGTCTGCACGCCGGGCATTCTGGTGGCGGCCAAGGCGCTTCTGGACCGCAACCCCGACCCGACCGAGACCGAGGTGCGTTACTGGCTGGCGGGCAACCTCTGCCGCTGCACCGGCTACGACAAGATCATTCACGCCGTGATGGACGCGGCCAAGACGATGAGGGCTGCATAAGATGGCACTGGACAACACCGGACAGCGCGTTTTCAAGGTCGTCGGAACGCGTCCCCCCCGCCCTGACGGCGTCGACAAGGTCACCGGCCGCGCCCTTTACGGCGCCGACATGAGCGCGCCTGGCATGCTGGTCGCCCATATCCTGCGCAGCCCGCATGCCCATGCCGAGATCGTCTCGATCGACACGTCCGCCGCCGAGGCGCTGCAGGGTGTCAAGGCCGTGGTCACCGCCGCCGATTTCACCCCGCAGGAGGACGAATATCTTGACGATATCCTCGTCAACTGCCTCGCACGCGACAAGGTTCTCTACGACGGCCATGCCGTCGCCGCTGTCGCGGCAACCTCGGCCGATGTGGCGAAGGCCGCACTCAAACTGATCAAGGTGGAGTACAGAAAGCTTCCCCATGTGACGGATGTGGACGCCGCGATGCGGCCCGACGCGCCGATCGTTCAGTCCGGCCGCAGCCTTGAAACCGTGCCCGAAGGCATGTCCGAGAACGTGACCAGCCATTGCGAGTTCGGCCATGGCGATCTGGAGGCGGGCTTTGCGAAGGCCGACCTGATCATCGAGCGCAGCTTCACCACCGCCGCCACGCATCAGGGCTATATCGAGCCGCATGCCTGCCTTGCCACCATGGGTGCCGATGGCAAGGGCGATCTGTGGTGCTGCACGCAAGGGCAGTACAACGTCCGCTCGATCTGCGCCGATCTTCTTGGGATCGAGGCCAGCCAGCTGCGCGTGACCGCCTCGGAAATCGGCGGCGGCTTCGGCGGCAAGACCACCGTGTTCATCGAGCCCGTGGCACTCGCGCTGTCGCGCAAGTCGGGCCGGCCGGTCAAGATCGTGATGTCGCGCTCCGAGGTGTTCCTTGCCACCGGGCCGACCGTTTCCTCCTCGACCGATGTGAAGATCGGGATGACGAAGGACGGCCGCATCACCGCCGGTCAGGCGCATCTGCGCTATTCGGGCGGTGCCTTCCCCTGCGGCACGGTCGATATGGGCGCGCAGGCGGCATTCGCTGCCTATGATCTCGAAGCGGTGCAGACCTTGGGCTGGAACGCGCTGACCAACCGCCCCAAAGAGGCCGCCTATCGCGCGCCGGGTGCGCCGCAGGCGATCTATGCAGTCGAAAGCGTGGTGGACGAGCTGTGCCAGCAGCTTGGCCTGGACCCGCTCGAGGTGCGGTTGAAGAATGCCGCGCGCAAGGGCACGAAATCCTCCTACGGGCCGACCTTCGACGATATCGGCCTGATGGCCACGCTCGAGGCGGCAAAGGCCCATCCGCATTACAGCGCGCCCCTGGGCGAAAATCAGGGGCGCGGGCTTTCGGCCGGCTTCTGGTTCAACTTCGGCGGCAATACCTGCGTGACGCTGAACGTGAACACCGACGGGACCGTGGGCATCACCGAGGGCAACCCCGATATCGGCGGTTCGCGCGCCGCGATCAGCCAGATGGCCGCGGAAGAGCTGGGGATTCCCTACGACAAGATCCGGACCATCGTCGCCGACACCAGCTCGCTGGGCCATAACGATGTGACGGATGGCAGCCGGGTGACCTTTTCGGTCGGGCTGGCCACCATCAAGGCCGCCCGCGACGCGATCAGCAAGATGTGCAGCCGCGCCGCGCAGATCTGGGGCATCGACGAAGAGGCGGTGGTCTGGGAAGACGGCGCTGCCTGCCCCGCAGGGCCCAATGCCGGCAAGTTCCCCCCGATGACGCTGGCCGAGATCGCCGCCGTCTCGTTCAACACCGGCGGCCCGATCGCCGGGCATTACGAGTTCAACGCCGATGGCGCGGGCGTCAGCTTCGGGGTCCATCTCGTCGATGTCGAGGTCGACCGCGAAACCGGCGGGACCAAGGTCCTGCGCTACACCGTGTTCCAGGATGCCGGCAAGGCGGTGCATCCGTCCTATGTTGAAGGGCAGATGCAGGGCGGTGCTGTGCAGGGCATCGGCTGGGCGCTGAACGAGGAGTACATCTATGGCGAGGATGGCCGGTTGCAGAACCCGGGCTTCCTCGACTATCGGATCCCCGTTGCCTCGGACCTGCCCAAGATCGACACGGTGATCCTCGAAATCCCGAACCCCGGCCACCCTTACGGCGTGCGCGGTGTGGGCGAGACACCGATCGTGCCGCCTCTGGCAGCATTGTCGAATGCAGTGTCCAGGGCCATCGGGAAGCGGCTTCACAGCCTGCCGATGTCGCCCCCGCGCATCCTGAAGGCGCTGTCCGAGGCGTGAGGGCATGGTGGCCGTCGTCATCTGGGGGTCGCTGCGCCGGTTCACTGACGGGCAAGGCGAAGTCGAGGTCGAGGCGCGCAACTTCAAGGAGCTGATGGAGGCCCTGTCGGCGCGCTACCCCGGCCTCAAGCCCCAGATCGAGCGTGGCGTGTCGCTTGCGCTTGACGGGCGGATCTACCGCGAGGCCTGGTTCACCGAGATCGGGCCGGACAGCGAGGTCGTGCTGATGCCTTACATGGCGGGTGGTTAGGGCAGGCAAACAGGGCTGCGATTTCCGTCACGGCCTGCCGCATGCTGCAGGCCGTTACTGTCGCCCCTGTGCGTGGGCCGGTCCGTGCTGTGTTGGGCTCAGGCCGGAAACAGATGCGCCTCGTCATGGGCAAAGGACAGCTGGATCGGCGCGCCGATATCGAAGATGGCGTCGCGTGCAAGGGCCGCGATCAGCGCCTTGCCATCGGCCAGTGTCACCTCGATCACCGTTTCAGACCCCAACCGCTCGGTCAGCGCGACGCTGCCATGCAAAAGACCCGCCCGCCCGTCGGTCTCGGGCGTCAGATACTGCGGCCTGAGACCCAGTCGCGCCTTGCCCCCGGCCGTGAACCCGCCGCGTTTCGCCGTCAGCGTCACCGGCTCGAGCGCGGCATTCGACACGGTGACGCGGTTACCAGCGACCTCGCGCACATCGACATCCAGGAAGTTCATCGACGGGCTGCCAAGGAAGCCCGCGACGAAGGCATTGGCCGGGTTGTGATAAAGCTCCATCGGGGTGCCGACCTGCATCACCTGACCGTCCTTAAGCACGACGATCTTGTCGGCCAGCGTCATCGCCTCGACCTGGTCATGGGTGACGTAGATCATCGTCGCGCCCAGCTGCTTGTGCAGCTTGCCGATCTCCATCCGCATGTCCATCCGAAGCGCCGCATCGAGGTTCGAGAGCGGCTCGTCGAACAGGAAGACCTGCGGCTTGCGCACGATCGCCCGACCGATGGCAACGCGCTGGCGCTGGCCGCCCGAAAGCTGGCTGGGGCGACGGTCCAGGAGATGCTCCATCTGCAGGATCCGGGCGGCCTCGGCCACCTTGGCGTCCTTTTCCTCCTTCGAAGCGCCCGCGATGGTCAGGCCGAAGGCCACGTTCTCGCGCACGGTCATATGGGGAAAGATGGCATAGGACTGGAACACCATCGCCACGCCGCGGTCCTTGGGCGGCAGGTCGTTGACCCGGCGCCCGCCGATCGACAGCGTGCCACCCGAGATATCCTCGAGCCCCGCGATCATCCGCAGGAGGGTGGACTTGCCGCAGCCGGAGGGGCCGACGAAGACGACGAATTCGCCATCCTCGACCGTGATGTCGACCCCCTTGATGACATGGGTCGCGCCATAGCTCTTGCGGATGTCGGAAAGGGTAATGGCGGCCATGGGACTACTCCGCTGCCTTCGCGATGGGGGTGACATGCAGGAGGCCGTCGTCATCGACGACGACCGGTTCGGGATCCATCACATAGCCGCCGAACACGTCCTTGCCGCCATCGGCGAAACCAAGGATGCGCATCCCGTCCCCGGTCGCGACGATCCGGGCGGCATAGCGGCGGCAGGGCTCTGCCCCGTCAAGGAAATCGCCCGGCGCGATATGCCACGGCCCGCGCGGATCTTCGGCCATGAGGTAATGCGTCCCGGTGACGGGCGATTGCGCGTTGAAGGCGCGGTACGCTTCGGACCAATGCGCCCCTGAGGTGCAGAACAGGCAATACCACCGCCCCCCGACTTCGAAGACCTGCGGCACCTCAAGCTGGCCGAAGCCGCCGACGAAGACGGGCGGTTGCAGCGTCCATGTGTAAAGGTCGGGCGATGTGGCAAAGCCGATGGCCCCGCCGGCATTCGGCTCGGTGATGCCAGGCGCACGGGCGGTGAAATACATCAGCCAGCCGTCGCCTGCGGGATCCTTCATCACCCAGGGGTCGCGCATCGCGCGGTCATGCCAATGGCCCTTCGCCCAGTCCTTCTCATAGGTCTCGGCCACAGGTCCCGTCAGATCGAGACACAGCCCCCCGTCGACCCGTTCCCAGGAATGCATGTCGCCCGAGGTGGCGTGTCCGATGCGCTGATACATCCCGTCCTCGGCCCGGGTGGAGCCTGTGTAGAACAGGTGCCACAGACCATCCTGCCCCTGCATCACCGAGCCGGTCCAGGTGGTGTAGTCGTCCCAGGCAGGCCCTTCGCTGGGGCGCAGGCAGGTGCCCTTGTGTTCCCAGTGGACCAGATCCGTGCTGGCTGCATGGCCCTGGCTTACGTTGAAGTGGCGCAGGTCGGGGTCGCCAAGGCTGCGGTCGGCCTGCAGGAAATAGCCGTGCCAGCGGTCCCCGTCATGGGCGTACCAGCTGTCCCAGATCCATTTTCCGTCGATTGCGATGACCATGTGTCGAACTCCGTCCGTCAGCCCTTCACGCCGGTCGATGCGATCGAGGCGATGAAGGCGCGTTGCAGGTAAAGATAGAAGGCCAGGACCGGGACCGTGATCATCGACAGAT